>NZ_JACARS010000241.1:0-5862 GCF_013386485.1 Pseudomonas sp. P7758
CACGGAACAACGCCGGAGAGAGGGCACACCGAGCCTAAGCGAGGTGCCGAGTGGTGGGGCAGGGGCTTTTTGCTTATTGTTGCGCTGTTCAAAAGTGAGCCGCTGTAAGAGCGGAACCGATATCAGCCATCACCCAAATAGCGGATATGCCCCCCAACCCCAAAGACGCATACGACATCCAACGTATTCCCCGCCCAACCCCATCCCCGTGAGACTGCTCCCGACAGCCAACCCACCCTCCGGGAGCACCTCGATGACCGACACCCTGATCAAAGTCGACCTCAACCAACCCGTCACCGAAAACGAACAGATCCACAACCGTTGGCACCCGGACATCCCGATGGCTTGCTGGGTCAAACCCGGCGATGACTTCATCCTCGAAACCTACGACTGGACCGCCGGCGCCATCAAGAACAACGACGACGCCAGCGACGTGCGCGACGTCGACCTCTCCACCGTGCATTACCTCTCCGGTCCGGTGGGCGTACACGGCGCCGAACCCGGCGACTTGCTGGTGGTCGACCTGCTCGACATCGGCGCCAAGGCCGACTCCCAGTGGGGCTTCAACGGCTTCTTCTCGCGCCAGAACGGCGGCGGCTTTCTCACCGATCACTTCCCCAGCGCGCAAAAAGCCATCTGGGATTTCAAGGGCATGTTCACCAGCTCCCGGCACATCCCGGGCGTCAATTTTGCGGGCCTGATCCACCCCGGCCTGATCGGCTGCCTGCCCGACCCGGTGATGCTCGCCGACTGGAATCGTCGCGAGCAGGAGCTGATCGATACCAACCCGACCCGCGTCCCACCCCTGGCCAACGCGCCGCTGGCCGCCACCGCGCACATGGGCAAACTCAAGGGCTCGGCCCGTGATGATGCCGCCGCCACCGGTGCCCGCACCGTGCCGCCCCGTGAGCATGGCGGCAACTGCGATATCAAGGATTTGTCCCGCGGCTCGAAGATCTATTTCCCGGTGTACGTCAACGGCGCCGGCCTGTCGGTGGGCGACTTGCACTTCAGCCAGGGCGACGGCGAAATCACCTTTTGCGGCGCCATCGAAATGGCCGGCTGGGTGCACATGAAGGTCGAGCTGATCAAGGGCGGCATGGCCAAATACGGGATCAAGAACCCGGTGTTCAAGCCAAGCCCGATCACCCCGAACTACAAGAACTACCTGATCTTCGAAGGCATCTCCGTCGACGAACAGGGCCAGCAGCATTACCTGGACGTCAATGTCGCTTACCGCCAGGCCTGCCTGAATGCGATCAACTACCTGACCAAGTTCGGCTACTCGCCGGCCCAGGGGTATGCGTTGCTCGGCTCGGCGCCGGTGCAGGGGCATATCAGCGGCGTGGTGGACATCCCCAACGCCTGCGCGACGTTGTGGCTGCCGACTGAAATCTTCGAGTTCGACATCAACCCCAATGCCAGCGGCCCGACCCAATTCCTCGACGGCAGCATCGACCTGCCCATTGCACCGGACCTGTAGCATGCCGACCTATGAATATGCCTGTGAGTCCTGCGGCACCTTCACGATGCTGCGGCCCATGGCCCAGCGTCACGAACCCAGCCAATGCCCGTATTGCGACGGCCCGGGCGGGCAGTTGCTGCTGTCGGCGCCGGCGCTGACCACGCTGTCGGCCAATCAGCGCAAGGCCATAGCCGGTAACGAGCGCAGCGCCCATGCGCCGCAAACCGTCGGCGAATATCAGGCAGCGCGCAAGCACCCGGCGGGCTGCAGTTGCTGTGGCACCAGCAAGCCGGTGGTGCCGAGCAAGGCCAACCCGCTGGGGCTCAAGACCAGGACCGGGCCACGGCCCTGGATGATCAGTCATTGACCGAGGAGATTTGCAATGCGCCATGGCGACATTTCCAGCAGCCCGGACACGGTCGGCGTTGCTGTCGTGAACTACAAGATGCCGCGCCTGCACAGCAAGGCCGAAGTCATCGATAACGCGAAGAAGATTGCCGAGATTATTGTCGGCATGAAGCAGGGTTTGCCCGGCATGGACCTGGTGGTGTTCCCCGAATACAGCACCATGGGGATCATGTACGACCACGACGAGATGATGGCGACCGCCGCGAGTATTCCCGGCGAGGAGACGGCGATTTTCTCCGCGGCCTGCCGCCAGGCCAATACCTGGGGCGTGTTTTCCCTGACCGGTGAACGCCACGAGGAGCACCCGCACAAGGCGCCGTACAACACGCTGGTGCTGATCAATAACCTCGGCGAGATCGTCCAGCGTTATCGCAAGTGCATTCCGTGGTGTCCGATCGAAGGTTGGTATCCCGGCGACCGCACCTACGTGTGCGACGGGCCCAAGGGCATGAAGGTCAGCCTGATCATCTGCGACGACGGCAACTACCCGGAGATCTGGCGTGACTGTGCGATGAAAGGCGCCGAGCTGATCGTGCGCTGCCAGGGCTATATGTACCCGGCCAAGGAGCAGCAGGTGCAGATGTCCAAGAGCATGGCCTGGGCTAATAACTGCTACGTGGCGGTGGCGAATGCGGCGGGGTTCGACGGGGTGTATTCGTACTTCGGGCACTCGGCGATCATCGGCTTCGATGGCCGTACCCTGGGCGAGTGCGGCGAGGAAGAGATGGGCATTCAGTACGCCCAGCTGTCGGTGTCGCAGATCCGCGATGCGCGGGCCAACGACCAGTCGCAGAACCATCTGTTCAAGTTGCTGCACCGTGGCTACACCGGCATGCATGCCTCGGGCGATGGGGACAAGGGCGTGGCGGATTGCCCATTCGAGTTCTATCGCACCTGGGTGCTGGACGCGCAAAAGGCCCAAGAGAATGTCGAGGCATTCACTCGCAGCACCGTCGGTGTCGCCGAATGCCCGGTGGGGCAGTTGCCCCATGGCGGTAAAGAAAAAACGGCGGGTTGAGGCATGCGGTTTACTTTTGAACCGGCCCAGGTCATGGCCTTGCTGCGCAGCCGTATCGTTGGCCAGGACGCAGCCCTGGCCCAAATGGAAGGGTTGCTCAAGGTGGTCAAGGCCGATATCGGTGAGCGTGAGCGGCCGTTGAGCGTCAACCTGTTCATGGGGCCTACCGGGGTCGGCAAGACGGAAATCGTCCGGCTGCTGGCCCAGGCGTTGCACGGGCGTGCCGACGGGTTCTGCCGTATCGACATGCACACCCTGGCCCAGGAGCATTATGCCGCCGCACTCACCGGTGCACCGCCGGGTTATGTCGGCAGCAAGGAGGGCATCAGCCTGTTCAACAGCGAACTGATCCAGGGTAGCTACAGCCGCCCTGGTATCGTGCTGTTCGACGAGTTGGAGAAAGCCAGCCAGGAGGTGGTGCGCAGCCTGCTGGGCATCCTTGAAAACGGCCAGCTGACGCTGGCGGGCGGCGCTCGTACGCTGGACTTTCGCAACAGCCTGATCTTCATGACCAGCAATATCGGCGCCCAGCAGGCGCGTCGGCACCGGCAACGCTTTGCCCCGTTGCGCTGGTGGGGGCGCGGTGAAGCGGGGGTGTTGGAGGACGCCTTGCACCGCCACTTCGAGCCGGAATTTCTCAATCGCATCGATCGTATCCTGATGTTCGAGCCCATCGACCATCAGTGGCTTGAGGCGCTGCTCAAGGTGGAACTCGGCAAACTCAATCAACGCCTGGCGACGCAGCAGCGGTCACTGGTGCTGGATGAGTCGGCACGGGTGTGGTTGTGCCGCGACCATGATGTACGCTTTGGTGCCCGTGCCTTGGGCCGCCGATTGCGGGTGGAACTTGAGCCGGCGATTGCCGAATGCGTATTGCGCGACCCGGGTGTGGGCCCCATGGGCGCGACTGTCGACAGTGATCGTTTGGTGGTTTCGCAACAAGCGGCTTGCAACAAATAAATTCCAAGCTAATATAACCCGGGTAAAACAATATATTCCGGGTAAAAGTCATGAGCGCATCACACTGCACCGCTTTCCTTGGCCACCAACGCGTGGCCGCCGGCTCTTATGCCGACGTCGCCAAAAACCTGAAAAACCTCGACCTGTCGACGGGCAGCTTGCTGGTGTTTGATGACGCCAGCGGCGTTCAAGTCGACTATCCCTGGCCCGCCGGTTACGCACCGCAGCAACCGACCGTCGCGGTGACGGAGGCCGACGTGCCGGCGTCACCTACCGTAGGCCGACCGAAGCTGGGGGTGGTCGCCCGTGAAGTGACCCTGCTGCCACGGCATTGGGAGTGGCTGGGGCAACAGCGCGGCGGCGCCTCGGCGGCCTTGCGCCGGCTGGTGGATGAAGCGCGCAACGCCCATGCCGAGCACGATGAGCGACGCCAGGCCAAGGAATCCAGCTATCGTTTCATGAGCGCCCTGGGCGGCGACCTGCCGGGTTTCGAAGAGGCCTCGCGGGCGTTGTTTGCCCAGGACGGCGCCGACTTTTCCAACAAGATTGCGCACTGGCCGGTGGATGTGAAGTTGTACCTGGCCTGGTTGTCACGCAACGCTTTCCCTGCCTAATTGCATTGAGATCCGAACCTTCATGGAAGTCACCCAGCAACGACCGTTGTGGCAGATCTACCTGATCTTTCTGGCACCCATGGTGCTGTCCAATTTCCTCCAGAGCTTTTCCGGCACGCTGAACGGGATCTATGTCGGGCAGATGCTCGGCACCCAGGCGTTGGCGGCGGTGTCGGGGATGTTCCCCATCGTGTTTTTCTTTATCGCCCTGGTGATCGGCCTGGGGGCGGGCGCTTCGGTGCTGATCGGCCAGGCGTGGGGCGCGCAGGAAACCTCGATGGTCAAGTCGATCACCGGCGCCACCCTGACCCTCGGCGCCCTGATCGGGGTGATCGCGGCGGTGCTGGGCAGCGTGTTTGCGCGCCCGGCAATGCAGGCCCTGGGCACACCGGTGGATGTGCTGGATGACGCGGTGGGTTATGCGCAGATGATGATGTTGATCATGCCGCTGTTGCTGGTGTTTATCCTGTTCACCCAACTGCTGCGGGGCGTGAGTGACACGGTGTCGCCCTTATTGGCGCTGATGGTGTCGACCACCGTGGGCCTGGTGCTGACCCCTGCGCTGATCAAGGGTTGGCTGGGCCTGCCGCCGATGGGTATCCAGAGCGCGGTGGTGGCGGGGTTGGTGGGCAATGCCCTGGCGATGACGTTCCTGGTGCTGCGCCTGCGCCATAAAAACCACGTGATGGCGCCGGATCGCCAGTTGATGGAGGCGCTGCGGCTGGATCGGGTGATCCTGGGCAAGGTCCTGCGTATCGGGTTGCCTACGGGGTTGCAGATGGTGGTGCTGTCGTTGTCGGAGCTGGTGATTCTGGCGCTGGTCAACAGCCATGGTTCCCAGGCGACGGCGGCGTATGGGGCGGTGACGCAGATCGTCAACTATGTGCAGTTTCCGGCATTGTCGATTGCGATCACCGCGTCGATTCTGGGGGCGCAGGCGATCGGGGCGGGGCGCCTGGAGCGGATCGGGCCGATCCTGCGTACGGGGATTTTGATCAACCTGTGCCTGACGGGTGGGTTGATAGTGCTGGGGTATGTGTTGTCGCACTGGCTGTTGGGGTTGTTCATTACCGACGTGGATGCGCGGGTCAAGGCCGAGCACCTGCTGCATATCATGCTCTGGAGCATCCTGGTGTTCGGCTTCCAGGCCGTGGTGGGCGGGATCATGCGGGCCAGCGGGGTGGTGCTGGTGCCGGTGGGGATCTCGATCGTTTGCGTGTTGGGGGTGGAGTTGCCGGTGGCGTATCTGCTGAATACGCGGTTTGGGCTGGAAGGGGTGTGGATGGCGTTTCCGGTGACGTATCTGGCGATGTTGGGGTTGCAGACGGCGTATTACCGGCTGGTTTGGCGGCATAAGCAGATCAAGCGGTTGGTGTGAGGTTTTGTTTGCGGGGCGG
>NZ_JACARS010000242.1:0-1828 GCF_013386485.1 Pseudomonas sp. P7758
AGCATTTCCTGGCTGATCTGCGCATAGCGGGTTTCGTCGGGAATCCACAGCCCGTGGGTGGCCAACGGGATCAGGTAGAACACCCCGAAGGCCAGCAGGAGCAGGGGCAGGGCCCAGCGCCGGATCATGCCTTTTGCACTCCGAGCCAGCCTTCACGGCCGCTCAACGCACCACGCACCAGGTGTTGCTGGGGCAGGGTGGTGAGGTCGGCGGGCAACAGGTCGCCCAACGGTTTGAACGCGATGCCGCGCTGCCCTGCCTGGGCGAGCATCTGGCGAAAATCATTGGCCATCAGAATCCCTTCTACTTCTGCGTGGATCGTATAGACGTTGAGCTTCGACGGCTTGAAGCGGTCGAGGATGTAGCTATTGAAATCCTTGGCGGCCACCACCGGGCCCACGACTTCGTCGAAGGTCGGCATGTCCACCGGAATTTGTGGCGTGCCGGCACTGCCATCCGCCAGGGTCGGCCGGAACAGGCTGGTACCACGGCAATCGCTGTTGTAGCGGAAGTTGAACTGTTGCTTGGCTTGCACCACGCGCTCATCGGCACGCCAGCCCGCGGCGGCTGAGCAGTCGATGGGTTCACCGAGGATGTCGCTCAAGGTGTCGACGCCACGGCGAATCTGCTCGATCAGCTGTGCATCGCTCCAGCGCCCGGTGTTGGCTTGCCAGCCGTGATGATCCCAGGCGTGCAGCCCGACTTCATGCCCGGCGGCCTTGGCGTGGCGCATCAGGTGCCCCAGGTCGCGGCCAATGGGTTTGCCCGGCCAGGCGGTGCCGGCCAGCAAAATGTCCCAGCCGTACAAACCGGCAGCGTTGGAGCGCAGCATCTTCCACAGGAACTGCGGACGGATCAGGCGCCACAAGTGGCGCCCCATGTTGTCCGGCCCGACGCTGAAGAAGAAGGTCGCCTTGACCCCGGCTTCGTCGAGCGACTCCAACAACCTTGGCACCCCTTCACGGGTGCCTCGGTAAGTGTCGACGTCGATGCGTAGACCCGCTTGCATCAACGCTTGTCCGCGATTTCGAGCATGGCTTCACGCAGGAAGAAATCCAGGGTGTTGCCGATGGTTTCGCTCATCTCCACGGTAGGCTCCCAGTTCAGCAGGCGCTTGGCGTTGTCGATGCTTGGCTTGCGGTGCGCCACGTCCTGGTAACCGGTGCCGTAGAACGCCTTGCTTTCCACGTCGCGGAAACCGGCGAACGGAGGGAAGTTGCTGCGCAGCGGGTGAGCTTCGAACTGACGCAGCAGTTCTTCGCCCAACTGACGGATGCTGGCTTCGTTTTCCGGGTTGCCGATGTTGATGATCTGGCCGTTGCAGTTATCGTTGTCGTTATCGATGATGCGCGCCAGGGCTTCGATACCGTCGGCGATGTCAGTGAAGCAACGCTTCTGCTCGCCACCGTCGAACAGACGGATCGGCGTGCCTTCCACCAGGTTCAGGATCAGCTGGGTGATGGCGCGGGAGCTGCCGATACGGGCCGAGTCCAGGCGGTCGAGGCGCGGGCCCATCCAGTTGAACGGACGGAACAGGGTGAACTTCAGGCCCTTGTCGCCGTAGGCCCAGATCACGCGGTCCAGCAGTTGCTTGGAGACCGAGTAGATCCAGCGCTGCTTGTTGACCGGGCCCACCACCAGGTTGGAGGTGTCTTCGTCGAAGTACTGGTCCTGGCACATGCCATACACTTCGGAGGTCGACGGGAAGATCACGCGCTTGTTGTACTTCACGCAGTAGCGAACCAGTTTCAGGTTCTCTTCGAAGTCCAGTTCAAATACGCGCAGCGGGTTGCGGGTGTATTCGATCGGGGTGGCGATGGCCACCAGC
>NZ_JACARS010000243.1:0-775 GCF_013386485.1 Pseudomonas sp. P7758
ACCAGGACCCGAACCACCTGGCGGCCGTCGATGAAGCCAACGGCCCTGAACAACCGCCCAAGCCGAAAGATCCGCCCCATGCTTGAACTGGCGCCCCTGCTGGTCTCGGCGGTGATCCTCGGCCTGCTGGGCGGCGGCCATTGCCTGGGTATGTGTGGCGGCCTGATGGGCGCGCTGACCCTGGCGATTCCCAAGGAGCAACGCAGTCGGCGCTTTCGCCTGCTGCTGGCCTACAACCTGGGGCGCATCCTCAGCTACTCCACCGCCGGCTTGCTGATCGGCCTGGCCGGCTGGGCCGTGGCCAACAGTCCGGCAGCGATGTTCATGCGCATCCTCGCCGGGCTGTTGCTGATCTGCATGGGCTTGTACCTGGCTGGCTGGTGGAGCGGCCTGACCCGTATCGAAAGCCTCGGGCGCGGCCTGTGGCGCCATATCCAGCCGGTTGCCAACCGTTTGCTGCCGGTGTCCAGCCTGCCCCGGGCGTTGCTGCTGGGTGCGCTCTGGGGCTGGTTGCCGTGCGGGTTGGTCTACAGCACGTTGCTGTGGGCGGCCAGCCAGGGCAATGCGCTGGACAGTGCGGTGCTGATGCTCGCGTTTGGCCTTGGCACCTGGCCGGTACTGCTGGCCACGGGCTTAGCCGCTGATCGAGTCACCGCGTTATTGCGCAAACGCAGCGTGCGGATGGCCGGTGGCCTGCTGGTCATGCTGTTCGGCATCTGGACCTTGCCCGGGCCGCACCAGCACTGGCTGATGGGCCACTAGATCGCCATGTGGC
>NZ_JACARS010000244.1:0-1785 GCF_013386485.1 Pseudomonas sp. P7758
CTCCCACATTTTGATCTGCGTCATGCATGGGTCAGGTGGGAGCGTGCTCTGGCCGCTGTTGGCGCTGTGCCACCCAGTACTCCACCAGCTCGCGCAATTGCGACAACTCCACCGGCTTGGCCATGTGCCCGTCCATCCCGGCCTGGCGTGCACGCTCTTTATGTTCCGAAAGAATGTGCGCGGTGAGTGCCACGATTGGCGTACGAATCCGCTGGTTGCTGACCTCCCATGCCCGCAGTTGCTGGGTCGCGGAGAAGCCGTCGAGGATCGGCATTTCACAGTCCATCAACACCAGGTCGTAGCGCTGGGCCTTCATTGCCTGCAGGGCTTCTTCGCCGTTGCTGGCGGTGTCCGGCTGCAGGTTGAGCTTGCCGAGCATGCCGCGAATCACCTTGGTGGAGATGCTGTTGTCCTCCGCCACCAGGATCCGGAAATCACTCGGCACGGTCACCGGGGGCGGCGCGCTGATCGCCGGCTGGCGTGGTTGCACGGAGCCCTTGCTGCGCTGGGTCAATTCATCGGCAAGGGTGGTCTTGAGGGTATAGCCGGCCACGGGTTTGGCGAGGATGCGCTTGATCCCGCAGTTGCGCGCGATGATCTTGCTCGGCGCATTGCTGATGCCGGTGAGCATGATCAGCAGGATGTCGTGGTTCAGGCTCGGGTCTTCCTTGATCTTCGCCGCCAGTTGCATGCCGGTCATGCCGGGCATGTTCTGGTCCAGCAGCACCACGTCGAAATAGTCCCGCAGGTGCGCCTTGGTGCGCAGCAGCGCCAGGGCTTCCTTGCCCGAAGGCACGGCGCTCACGTTCAGGCCCCAGGCCGTGCATTGCTGCACCAGCACTTTGCGGCAGGTGTCGTTGTCGTCCACCACCAGCACGCGCGCGCCCTTGAGCGGGCCGTCGAGGTCGGAGGTCGGGTGCTCCAGGCGTTCCGGGTCCAGCGGCAAGGTCAGCCACAGGGTGCTGCCTTGCTGGCTGCCACTCTTGATGCCGAATTCGCCGTTCATCAACAGGATCAGCTGGCGGGCAATGACCAGGCCCAGATGGCCGCTCAGGCGGGTGGCAGAGAGGAAGTTCTTGCTGTGCAACTCGCTG
This sequence comes from Pseudomonas sp. P7758, assembly GCF_013386485.1. Classification (NCBI taxonomy): domain Bacteria; kingdom Pseudomonadati; phylum Pseudomonadota; class Gammaproteobacteria; order Pseudomonadales; family Pseudomonadaceae; genus Pseudomonas; species Pseudomonas sp. P7758. The sequence continues at coordinate 1,095 of NZ_JACARS010000244.1, forward strand.
TGCAGCAGGGCGTCGCGCTCGGCGGGTTCCATCGGCAGGCCGCTGTCTTGCACGGCAATGCGCAGGCGCGGTTTGCTGCTGCGCTCGTCCAGTGCGACGACGATCAGTACTTCGCCTTCATCGGTTTTTTGCAGGGCATTTTCCAGCAGGCTCAACAGTGCCTGGCGCAGCCGCGTCGGGTCGCCGCTGATCACCCGGGGTACCTGGGGCTGGATAAAGCTGATCAGCTCGACGTTCTGCTGCTCGGCCTTGGCGCGGAAAATACTCAGGCAGTCTTCGATCAGCGCGTTGAGGTCGAACTGCACATCGTCCAATTCGATCTGCCCGGATTCCAGCTTGGAGATGTCGAGAATCTCGTTGATCAGGGTGAGCAGTTCGTTGCCGGCGCTGTGGATGGTTTGCACGTAGTCGCGTTGCTTGACTGAAAGCGGGGTGCCCAGCAGCAGTTCGGTCATGCCCAGCACGCCGTTCATGGGGGTGCGGATTTCGTGGCTGATCTTCGCGAGGAATTCGGCCTTGGCGGCGATTTCGGCGTTGCTGGCCGCCAGGTCGCGGCTGAGGCTGAAGTTGTCTTCGGTGATGGCGCGCTGGCGTTCGCCCAGGGCCAGGCTCATCAACAGGCCACTGAGGCAGATAAAGCCGAGCAGGGTGATGATCAAGCCTTGTGGCGGCACCAGCGTCAGGCCCAGCA
>NZ_JACARS010000245.1:0-379 GCF_013386485.1 Pseudomonas sp. P7758
CTCCCACATTTTTTGATCTTCAGCGTTTCAGGACAGTGTTTACTTGTCCTTGAACTCCGGCGCACGCTTGGCCACAAACGCCGCCATGCCTTCCTTCTGATCCAGCGTGGCAAACGCCGCGTGGAACACCCGGCGCTCAAAGCGCACGCCTTCGGACAGGCTCACTTCAAACGCGCGGTTCACGCTTTCCTTGACCATCATGCTGATGGGCACCGACTTGCCGGCGATCAGGGTCGCGACCTTCAATGCTTCGTCCAACAGCTCATCCGCCGGCACGATGCGCGCGACGATCCCACAGCGTTCGGCTTCCACCGCATCGATAAAGCGCCCGGTCAGGCACATTTCCATGGCTTTGGCCTTGCCCACGGCGCGGGTCAGG
>NZ_JACARS010000026.1:0-20915 GCF_013386485.1 Pseudomonas sp. P7758
ACCATAAGTCGCCGTTACCTAAATAACGGATATGTACTCCCCCCCAAAAACGCTCAGCGCCCCCTAGCGAACAATCTTGTCCACCTGAATCCCCAGCTTCTTCAACCGATACCAAAAACTGCGCTCGGAAATCCCGATCTTCTGCGCCGCCGCAGCCTGCACCCCGTTGCTCTCCTGCAACGCAGCCATGATGTAAGCCTTCTCCACCTCAGCCAGCGCCGCATCCAGATCCTGCGGCACACCCGGCCCGTTGCTGAGTATCGCGCCCACCCCATCCTCAGCAGGCGTCGAAGCAAACAGATACGCCGGCAAATCAATATCCTCGATCACCGGCGTCGCCGCGACAATGGTCGCCCGCTCCACACAGTTCTGCAGCTCACGAATATTGCCCGGCCAGGAATACGCCGCCATGGCCTGCAACGCCTCGGGGCTGAAACCGGTGATGCGTTTGCCCGCCGTGGCACTCAAGGTCTGGGCAAAGTGCCGGGCCAGCGGCGCGATATCTTCCACCCGCTCACGCAAGGCCGGCAGCGGAATCGGAAATACGTTCAAGCGGTAGTAAAGGTCTTCACGAAACTCTTTGTTCGCCACCGCATCCAGCAAATTCTTGTTGGTGGCAGCGATCACTCGCACATCCACCTTGCGCTCGCGCGGGTCACCCACCGGCTCGATCACCCGCTCCTGCAAGGCCCGCAGGATTTTCGCCTGCAACGCCAACGGCATGTCACCCACTTCATCGAGAAACAACGTGCCCTTGTCGGCCTGCATGAAGCGCCCGACCCGATCCGCCACGGCGCCAGTGAAGGCGCCCTTGCGGTGGCCGAACATCTCGCTTTCCAGCAAACCTTCGGGGATTGCCGCGCAGTTGACCGCCACAAACGGCTTGTCGGCGCGGTTGCCGTGCTTGTGAATGGCGCGGGCGACCATCTCCTTGCCGGTGCCGCTTTCGCCCGTCAGCAGCACCGTAGCGTTGCTGTCGCGCACCGAGTCCACGGCGTGCAGCACGCGGCGAAACGCCGGGCTGTCGCCCACCAGGCTGTCGAACTGCGCATGTTCATCCAACTCGGCACGCATGCGCGCGTTGTCGCGCATGATGTCGCGAAACTGCAGGGCCTTCGCCACCGTGATGTCCAGCTCGTCGATATCGAAGGGCTTGGCGATATAGTCGTAGGCGCCGTTGCGCATCGACTGCACCGCGTTCTTCACGGTGCTGTAGGCGGTCATCACGATCACCGGCAGTTGCGGGTAGCGCACCTTGATTTCCGCCAGCAGCGCCGGCCCGTCCATGCCGGGCATGCGCCAGTCGCTGATCACCAGGTCGATGTCTTCCTGCTCCAGCACCTTGAGCGCGTGCAGGCCGTTGCCGGCGGTAAACACCTGGATCCCGCTCTGGCTCAAGGCCGACGAAAGCAAGTCACAGAGCTTGGGTTCGTCGTCAACTACCAATACGTTATGCGTCATCACCATCCTCATCATCGCCGTCGTCTGCACCCTGGGCCGGAATGTACAGGCTGAAGGTGGCGCCGGCATCTGTCTCGCTGACACATTCGATGCTGCCGTCATGACTTTCCATGATCGAGAACACTTTGGCCAGACCCAAGCCCGTGCCCGAGGCCTTGGTGGTGACGAATGGTGTGAAGATCCGCTCGATCATGTCCGGCGCAATGCCCTCGCCGGTATCGCCGATGCTGATCACCGTATTGCCGCCCACGCTGTGGATGCCCAGGGTCAGGCGCCCGCCTCCGGGCATGGCGTCGATGGCGTTGAGAATCAGGTTCAGGCACGCCTGCTTGAGCTGCTTGGCATCGGCATAAATCGTCGCGCCGGGAGCCGCATCATCAATTTGCGCGTCGATGTTATGGGTCGCAAGCTCAGGCCCGCAGAAGCCGAGGATCTCCTCCACCACCGGGCGTGCCGCCTGCACGGTGCGCAGCGGTGCACTGGGTTTGGCGAAGTCGAGGAATTCGGTGATCAGGTCGTTGATCCGGCTGACTTCGCTGATCACGTATTCGAGGTGACGCTTGTCGGTTTCCGGCAAATCGGCGCGGCGGTGCAGCAACTGGGTGGCGGTCTTGATAATGCCCAGCGGGTTGCGAATTTCATGGGCCAGGCCCATCGCGACTTCGCCCAGTGCATGCAGGCGGTCGCGGCGGCGCAGTTGCGCTTCCAGGTGATGCAACTCACCGAGGCGCTCGGTCATGTGGTTGAAGGTGCTGCTCAGTTGCGCCAGCTCGTCGCCGCCGCTGACCGCCACACGGTGCTGATAGTTACCCGAGATCACCGCGCTGACGCCTTCGGACAGATCCCGCAATGGCCGGGTCAGGCGCTGGGACACCAGCATGCCCGCACCAAGGGACAACGCCGAGCTGAGCAGGAAGATCAACACGAACAGATTGCTCTGGTTCACCAGGCCCACCAGGCTGGTATGGCGCAACAAGCCACTGAAGATCACCCCTTGCAGCTCGCCGGCATCGTTGAAGATCGGCCAGTACAAACCGCTGTAGTTGTTGGTGAACTGTTCGCTGGGCTGCTTGGTGCTGCGCAGCGCAGATTCGATACTCGAAGGAATCCGCGCGGGGTGATCGACAAAGCGCTGGGTGGAGAAAATCTCCGAAAACCCGCTGGGGTTGGCCAGGTACAAGCGCAGGTCGAGGGAATGCACATCGGCCACGCTGGTCAGGAAACTGCTGTCCAGATAAGTGGCCACCAGCAGTTGATAATCGACGCCGTCCTCGCTGGTCTCGAAGGTGGACACCACAACCCCGGTGGTCACGCCACCCACTTCGACCGTCTGCAACACCGCATTACTGGCCAGGTTGATTTGCTTGACGATGTCGTCGGCGGCGGTGGTAAACACGATTTTGTGGTCACTGCTGCGGATCAGCGCGACCACGTCGATGTCGGTGGCGGCGGCAATATCAGCGGTCAGCTTGTCGTGTTTCTCGGCCTGGCGCGACGACGGCGGCTTGGTGTAGCGCAGGAACAGTTGGGCGACCCGGGCGTTGTCGTGGAGGATGTCGCCGATCTCGTCCTTGACGATCTTGGTCGACTCCTGCAGCCAGATACGCACGTTACTGTCGAAGATCTGCGACAGCGTCGTCGCGGCCAGCTCCGCCGCGATCATCGTCGGGATCACCGTCACCAGCCAGAACGCCAACACCAGCTTGCGCTGGACGCTCCAACGCGAAATGGCAAAGGGGCGGGCTTTTTGGCGGGTCTTGTTGATCATCAGGTTTCGCTTATCGCAGCAGCCATGGCAGGGTCGGATCGATCCGGTCGGAGAAACACTTTTGCAACGAACAGCGCACGGTTGACCAGCCAGTTACGGTGGCGGAAAAACATGCTGTTGCCCTGGAACTCGCAGCCCAGCAGCAACTTGCTGGCATAGCCGGCCTGACCACATTCATATAACGCAATATCGTTGCGAATACAGTAGTCGATGTTGGTTAACCAACTGCGCACCGCCAGGCTGTATTCGCGACTGTAGTTACTGTCTTCGCCGAAAAACTTGTCAATCAGGCGATCCTGGTTCAACAGGATCAGGTTGAACGCCACCAGTTGCTCGTCCACCCAATAAAGCACACAGACCGCACGTTCCTGCAGCTGTTCAAGGATACCGGTGAAATAGCCCGCCGGCAGTCGCTCGAACTGCAGGTCGGAGCGTTCCAGGGTGGCCTCATACAGCGCCATGATGCGCGGCAGTACGTCGTCGATGTTGCGTCGCCACTCGACACGCGGCCCCGGCGCACGCAGTTTGCGGCGCAGGTCCTTGCGGGTGGCTTTGTCCAGGGAACCGAGGTAGGCGTCCACTGAACCAAAAGGGATCGGCAACAAGGCCGTTGGCAGGCTGGGCATGCTCTGGAAACCCGCGCCTAGGCAGCTGTTTGACCAGCCTTCGTCCCTGGTCGGTGCATCCTTGACCGCCACCAGCCCGACGCCGAACGTATCGGCATCCTGGCGCGCGGCAGCGAGCAATTGCGCAAGCAGAGCCTCGCGCCCTGATTCGGCAACGTGGCTGGCGATGCCCGCATTGCACTGCTCCGCCACCGGCGAGCCGATGGCATACAGGCCCAACTTCAAAACACCCGGCCACAGTCGCTCCAGGCGCTCGGTAAAGCGCTTGCCTACGCCTGACACGGTGGTGTCCAGGCGATACCGCGTGATGAACGCCGGCGCGACCGCCACCAGCCTTGCATCGTCAAACACCGCGAGGTAGCGCCACTGAAAGTCATCAATAGCGGCGTTTTCCACGGCCACGTAATAGTCCCAATCCTCCAGGGCATCGGGAAAACAGTCGTTCCAGGCACTGCGTTCGATGGCCCGAATGGTCGAAAAGGCTTGGGCGGTGATCACGTCAAATCCTTAGGGTTCAAGCCAGCTGTCGATAATCTTCAGGTGCCTCTGTGGCGTGTGCGTGCTGCCCGACAAACTCGGCACTCAACTCGATCACCCGACGGTATTGCAGGTCGACGGTGATCATGTGGTAGCAGTTGTCCAGCAGGATCTTGGTCACGGGGCCGCCGAGATGGCGCTCCACGTAATCGGCGTTCCAACGGCTGGTGATGTCATCCTCGATGGAATGCAGCACCAGGGCCGGGGTCTTGATCGATGGCATGAGCTTCTTCACCACGGCATTCATCCAGTGCAACTCGCGCACCGTGACGCCCTCCATGGTCAAGAGACCCGCCTCGCTGCTCTCCCCTTCCTTCATCTGCCGCTCGACGATCGCCCGCAGGCGCTCGTTCTTGATGCCGTAGGGCGGCTTTTCAGTAAAGCGGAACAGGCGCACACCGAAGGGAATACGGATCAGCAAGGGCGTGATGAACGCCATCTTGTTGATGCTCCAGCCGTCGTACTTCAACGTCGTGGAGTACATCAGCAAGCCGGCAACCTGGCCGGGGAACTGCGACGCCACGTACATCGACATCACCGCGCCCATCGACAAGCCGCCGACGAATACCTGCTCGTGACGCTGTTTCACCGCGACGAAGGTCTTGCGCACGCCTTCGTACCAGTCCTGCCAGCCGGTGGCTTGCAGGTCGCTGTTGTCCCCGCAGTGGCCGGCCAGGGTCGGCACGTACACCGTGCAGTTACCGACCTTGGCCAACCCCTGGGCCACCCGACGGAGTTCCGTCGGGGTGCCCGTCAGGCCGTGGATCAACAGGATCCCAATCGGACCGCTACCGAGAACGAAGCCGGCATCACCTTCACCGAGGTCGATCTCGTGGCTGCTCACCGTTTGGTCGCTCGCACAAGCAGTTGCTCGAGCAGCTTCAGGCCCAGGTCGATTTCCGGGTAGCTGATTTCCAGCGACGGTGCCAGGGTGATCACGTTCTTGTAGTAGCCGCCCACGTCGAGGATCAGGCCGAGTTTCTGACCGTCAACCACCATGTCGCCCTTCATGCCTTCCTCGACCATGTAGTCCAGGGTCGCCTTGTCCGGAGTGAAGCCGTCCGGGCCGCAGATTTCGCAGCGCAGGGCCAGGCCCAGGCCGTCGACGTCGCCGATGATCGGGAAGCGTTTTTGCAGCTCTTGCAGGCCGGCCAGGAAGTATTTGCCTTTGGCCATGACCATTGCGCCGTAGTCGACTTCGCTGGTCATCTTGAACATTTCCAGGCCTACCGCGGTGCCCAACGGGTTGGACGCGAAGGTGGAGTGAGTGGAGCCTGGCGGGAAGATCTTAGGGTTGATCAACTCTTCCTTGGCCCAGATGCCGCCCAGCGGGTTCAGGCCGTTGGTCAATGCCTTGCCGAAGACGATCACGTCCGGCTTGACGTCGAAGTGTTCGATCGACCACAGCTTGCCGGTACGCCAGAAGCCCATCTGGATTTCGTCGACAACCATCAGGATGCCGTGCTGGTCGAGGACCTGCTTGAGCTCGCTGTAGAAGTTCATCGGCGGGATCACGTAGCCGCCGGTGCCCTGGATCGGCTCGACGTAGAAGGCGGCGTATTCGCTCTGGCCGACTTTCGGGTCCCACACACCGTTGTATTCGGTTTCGAACAGACGGGCGAACTGCTGCACGCAGTGGCTGCCGTATTCTTCCTTGGTCATGCCTTTAGGGCCGCGGAAGTGGTACGGGAACGGGATGAAGTTGGCGCGCTCGCCGAAGTGGCCATAGCGACGACGGTAGCGGTAGCTCGAAGTGATCGACGAAGCGCCAAGGGTACGGCCGTGGTAGCCGCCTTCGAAGGCGAACATCAGGCTCTTGCCGTTAGTGGCGTTACGCACCACTTTCAGGGAGTCTTCGATGGACTGCGAACCGCCCACGTTGAAGTGCACACGACCGTCGAGGCCGAATTTTTTCTTGGCGTCGACTGCGATCATTTCCGACAGCTCGATCTTGCCTTTGTGCAGGTACTGGCTGGCGATTTGCGGGAGGGTGTCGATCTGCTGTTTCAGCGCGTTGTTCAGGCGCGGGTTGGCGTAACCGAAGTTAACGGCCGAGTACCACATTTGCAGGTCAAGGTAAGCCTGGTCTTCGGTGTCCCACACGTAGGAGCCTTCGCAGCGGCTGAAAATGCGCGGCGGGTCGATGTAGTGAACGGTGTCGCCGTAGGAGCAGTACTTGGCTTCTTTATCCAGAAGAACCTGGTCTTCTGCGGTAGCGATGCGGATATCAGACATGGTGGAAGAGTTCCTGATTGTCGGAAGAGGTGCTGAAGGAGGTGGCGTTGGCGGCGATGCCCTGAGGCAGCTTGGCCAGCAATGCCGGCAGTTCGGCGAAGGTGTCGAACCGCGCGTAAGGGATGTTGTTGGCTTCGCAGTAGTCGGCCAGGCTGGCCTTGGCGAAGACGAAGTCGGCGGTGGAGGCCACGCACATGTCGGACTTGCCGTCGCCGATCACCAGCACGCGCTTGTTGCGCGGCGTGGACTTGCACTTGCAGTTGCCGGAGGCGGCACGGCAGGCGTCGCTGGCATACGGGAAGTCGATGCGCCAGCTGTTCTGGTCGACCTGGCGCAGGCGGTTGGCGAGGATCGGCAGCAAGGTCACGTAGTTGCGCGAGAGAATCCGCGCGATGCCTTGTTCGATGCCATCGCTGACCACTTCAATGGAAGCGCCCAGGCCCATGACGTGGTCGACGAAGTCCGGGAAGTCCGGGTCGATCTCGACGCTGTCAAAATACGCCAGCAACTCGGCCGGGGTCGCCTTGATCAGCGCCAGTTGACGGCTCAGGCATTCGCGCGAACCGATGTGCCCATCCAGCCATTCCTGCTCGATGGTTTCCCACTCGGGGCCGGCGAAGCGTTGGAGGACGTTGTCGATGACGTCGGTAGGGGTGATAGTCCCGTCGAAGTCACACACGATATGCCAGTGGATCATCTGCATTTACCTATGAAGTAGGAACGCGCTGTTGCGCTTGCAGGGGATAGAGCATGGAGTGTGCCAAGTGCCACCAACCCCTGTTTTCAAAGGGTTTGGCGGGTATCGGCGTGTGGTTGTGTCGGAACTTGCTACAATTTTTGTAGCTTGCTACAACCTAGATGAGTGCTTGCCTAAGGCAGGGCGTTTGCGCGTTCATGCGCGCATGTTCACAAAAGGAAATGGCTCCATGTCCAGGGTTACTTTTGCTGTATTCACCGGCTTGCTGGGGCTGTGGGGCGTTTGCGGCGCTGCGCTGGCGGACGGAATTACCGGTGAAGCCGGCGCAGGCGTCAGCTATCAGCCCCACGATCCGACGGGCAGCCGCTACGAAACGCGGCCGATCCCTTATTTCGACCTGGATTGGGGGAGTGTCAGCCTGGGTACCGACGATGGGCTGACCTGGAGTGCGCTCAATACCAACGGTTTTACCGCGGGGCCCTATATCAATTACCTGCCGGGGCGCACGGCCAATGGCTCGTTGCGTGGGTTACGCGATGTTTCGGACATGGCCGAGATCGGCGGTTTCATCCAATACGCTCCGGCTGATTTCTGGCGGGTGTATGCACAGGTGGGCCAGGCCGTGGGCGGGGCGCGTGATCAAAGCGGCGTGGTGGGCAAGCTCGGCGGCGAGTTGGGTTATCCGTTGGGGAGCGGCATTATCGGCAGCACCGGCTTGATGGCGCACTTTGCCGATGCCCGCCAGGCGCAGACGTTTTTCGGGGTGGATGCCAATGAGGCTGCGGCCTCCGGGTTTCGGCCGTATAACGCCAGTGCCGGGTTTCAGAACCTGACGTTGACGCAGAGTTTTGAGTTTCCTTTGGATGCGAAGTGGTCGCTGTTGACCAGTGCCAGTTGGATACACCTGGTGGGGTCAGCGGCCAATAGCAGCATCGTCAAGGAGACCGGGGATGTGAATCAGGGGCAGGTGCAGACGGCCATCAGCTATAAGCTTGATTGAAGCAACAGCAAAATCAAAGGCGGGCACGCTCCAAATGTGGGAGCGGGCTTGCTCGCGAAGGTCGTTAACGATGACTCGGGCCTCCTGATTCAACACGGCGCCCTCTGGTTCTTCGCGAGCAAGCCCGCTCCCACATAAAGCGGCTCTGCTTTTGCTTCTAACACTCAGGTCGGCTGCTTTTGATTTTTATCTGACAGCCCCATTCAGCCCTTGGCCTCACTGATAATCTGCCGAATCGCCCCGACAAACGCCTCAGCCGGCTGCCCACCACTCACCGCGTACTGATCGTTGAACACGATGGTAGGCACAGAAGTCACCCCGCGAGATACCCACAACTGCTCCTGCTCCCGCACCTCGGCGGCATATTCGTCCGAAGCCAGAATTTCCTCTGCCCGCACACGGTCCAGCCCAACACCCTCGGCAATCCCCGCCAACGTCCCGTGATCAGACGGATCCTGCTGGTCAGTGAAATACGCCTTGAACAATGCTTCCTTGAGGTTGTACTGCAACCCCTCAAGCCCCGCCCAATGCAACAGACGATGCGCATCAAACGTGTTGTAGATACGACTCTGCCCGTCCGTACGAAACGCAAACCCCAACTCCGCACCCATATCACGAATCCGCGCCCGGTTAGCCTGGGACTGCTCAGCCGTGGAACCGTACTTTTCAGTGATGTGCTCGGTAATGTTCTGCCCTTCGGCAGCCATGTTGGGGTTCAGCTCAAACGGCTGGAAATGAATCTCGGCCTGCACCTCCGGACCCAGTTGGTCCAGGGCCTCGGTCAAGCCACGCAGGCCAATGATGCACCAGGGACACGACACGTCGCTGACGAAATCGATTTTCAGGGGAGTACTCATGACTAGGCAACCTCGCTGGCATTAAACGCCGGAAAGGTCCCACGATACACCCCGTCAAGCCCTTACAAAACCTTCGCAGGCACCACCGGGTCGATCTGCGCCCAATGCGCCGCATCCTGCCGATGCGCTTGCAAGTAGGGCAAGACCGCCGCCAGCAACGGCGCCTTGAACGCCTCCTGGAAACGATGCGCCAGCCCCGGAATCAGCCGCAGCTGGCTGCCGTGGATATGCGCCGCCAGGTGCACCCCATGCATCACCGGCAACAATGGATCGGCCGTGCCATGCACCACCAGCGTCGGCACCCGCAGTTGATTGAGCAACGGCACCCGGCTCGGTTCGGCAAGGATCGCCATGATCTGGCGCTTCACACCGTCAGGGTTGAACGCCCGGTCGTACGACTGCGCCGCCTGCTGCAACAGCACCTTGCGATCATCCTTCACATAAGGACTGCCCAGCGCCGCCAGCAGGTCGGCCTGTTGTTCCAGGGCCACTTCACGATTGGGCGCGCTGCGGCGCGACAACAGTTGCACCAGCGCCGCACTCGGTGCCGGCAGGCCTTCGGCGCCGGAGCTGGTCATGATCAGCGTCAGGCTTTCCACCCGTTGCGGCGCCATGGCCGCCAGGTGCTGGGCGATCATGCCGCCCATGCTCGCGCCCAGCACGTGGAATTGCTGGATGTGCAAGCCGTCCATCAAGCCCAGTGCGTCGTCCGCCATGTCGGTCAGGGTGTAGGGCGCCGCCACCGGCAGACCGAGCTTGTAGCGCAGCACTTCAAAGGTCAGGTTGGCGCTGGCCGGTGCCTGGCGCCAGGTGGACAGCCCCACATCACGGTTGTCATAACGAATCACCCGAAAGCCCTGCTCACACAGGGCCACCACCACTTCGTCCGGCCAGTGGATCAACTGCCCGCCCAGCCCCATCACCAGCAGCAAGGCCGGGTCGGAGGCACGACCAATGCTCTGGTAGGCCAGGCTCACCTGTTCCAGATCAACCCGTTCAGTCGGGACATTCACATCACATCGAGAAGCCGCAAAGGACGGCAGGCCGAATAACAGAGCGGCCATGAAAAACAACACGCGCATGAAAAACACCGAAACGCAGAACCCCAGTAGAGCGCGAGTCTGATGAACTTTGTACAAGCGCGCTGCCACAATTCAGTGACAGTTTGATGAAGGGCGCCCAACGGTCATCCGCGTATCTATCTATCACCTCACGCACTGGCCCCGCCTTTTTAATGGTGCATTCACCGGCAAGCCCGGTCTCACCAGAGCATGAACACACCATCATGAGTGACCTCACCCTACTTCCCCCGTCTGCCACCCTGAGCGACTTCGCCTCACCGTCGCTTCCAGGCCAGGCCCGCCTCCAGGACCAGAGCCTGTCCCTGCAAGCCTCAGCGCGCTGGCGCGAAAGCCAACAGGAGCTGCATCAACTGATTGCCCAGGCACCCGGCGTGCGCGACTCCATCGAACAACTGCTCACAGAGCATTGGCAACTGGGCGCCGCACCGGTCGGCCTGGGATTTCTCAAGACCGAAGATCACGACGAGCACTTCGTCAGCCTGGCGGATGCCTGGGGCTTTATCTGCCAGTTTCCAGACATCTCCCCCACCCTGGATGCCCGCAGCACCGTGGTCGGCCTGGCGTCCCACCGCCTGTCAGCCCTCACGCCCGTGCAATTGCTCAAGCGGCTCCAGGCACTGGGCCTGGGGAAACTGCTCAGCGCCCGCTGGGAAAACTATTGGAGTACCCGGGCGCCGGGTACGCCGTTGTCCCGTCGCGAGCGGGCGGCACAACTGTACTGCCAGCATTTCGAGGCCTGCGGGCAATCGGCCTATGCCCAGGGAAGGCTGGGTGCCCAACAACTGATCTCGTTGCAGACAGTGCTCAACCCGGTCACCACCCCCAATGGCGTACGCCCCGTCGAGACCTGCCAGCTGGCGTTGCTGCTGCCCGACCAGAGCAAGGTCAAATTGGCTGGCGCCTGGGTCATCTCCGTGGGCCAGGAGCCGCTGTTGACACAAACCCTGTACCTGCCCTGCCGGCAACCCGGCGTGATGGTCTTCAGCCAACGCCGCGACATGGAACAGTGGCTGGTCGCAGCGCATCAGCAACTGATCCCGCCGGACGTCGCGGCTGACGCTGTCACCGTCGAATACAGCTCGCGCACCGAACCCCTGGAGCACGGCATTCTGGACCTGCTGTCGCACCTGCACGCGGCTCAGCTGGAAAGCCTGCGCAACCGTCATCGCAATGGCAGTGACCTGGCCCGTTACGCCAGCCATGCCCTGGATGATGCCGACCGCCTGGACAGCCAGCGCCGGGAAATCCCGATGCTTATCGCACCGCATCAACCGGCAGCTACGCCCGGCCCGGACGCTGACGACCTGCCTCCTGCCTTGCCCTTCGGCCACCTCAGCGCCGACATTGCCCTGGGCCAGCGCTGGGCCGCGATCAGGCTGCAACGCAGCGCACTGGAACGCTTCCTGGGCGATGGCCCTGAGCAAACCGCCCGGCTGGTGCAGTTGAAGGGTTTGATGCAAGCGCTGAAAGACGCAGAGCAGGCTGGCAATGATGCCGCCAGCGGCCTGCTGGCCAAAAAAGCTGCCCTCGATCAACTTGAGCTGCGGCAAAAACCCAATCCGGACTATGACGCGCTCTACCAGGCGCGGCTCGCCGCCCTGCGCGCCGAGGGCGCCATCCAGCATGCGCTCCAGCAGATCAGCGATGAAGAACACGGCCTGCTCCTGGCCGTCACGGAACACCCCGCGGCCCCGGAACGCCGCCCGGCTGTCGCGGTGACCCGCCTGATCCTCTCCAGCCGTGACCCAAGGGAAGGTTCCGAGGAACTGACAGGCCTGTTGCTCATCACCCAGACCAGCGCGCTGACCTCTTCGGCGCCCCACAGCCTGTTGCTGTACTGGCCCGGCAATGCAGGGGGCCTGCAGCGTTTCGAATCCCGCCAAGCCCTGGAACACTCGCTGTTCAAGCTGTCGAGCGAAGCGCAGGACGTCACCCTGCAATTGTCGCTGCTCACCGGCGACCCGATTGAATACTCGTTGCAACAGCAGCTGTACGCCAGCGAACAACAGGCGTATGCGCTGATCTCCCTCTTCCCGGTGCCTCCGTTCGGCCAGGAGCGAACCGAAGGCCTGGACAGACTCAAAGAGCAAACCCTGTTTACCCTGCAAACCCCGGTGTGCCCGGCGCGGGAACTGGCGTATGGACAACTGCTCGAGCAACAACGCAGCAGCACCCTGGCCGGGGCACTGCCTGGGGAGTTGAGCCAGTTGCCGGCAGATGAACGCCTGGCGCTCAAGCACCTGATACACGCGCAGATCAGCGCCCTGCATCGCTCGCAGCGACTGCTCGAGCGCGAGCTGGAACCCTTCGACGACTTCGGCCAGCGCCGCCTGGACCAACGCCTGCGCGAAGACTTCCAGCTTGAACACACCTGGTCGGTGCAACTGGACCTGCCCGATACGGTCAGCCAGGAGCGCGAATACCTGTCCGAATACGCGGGCCCGGGTACACCGCTCAAGTATGTGACGGTGCCCAGTACCCGCCGCAGCACCCTGTCATTGTTGCAACTGGCCCAGCAAAACATCGACCCGACGCTGGCCCAGCGCCTGACCTACATGAAGCTCGATGTCTCCGGCCCCAATGCCCCTGAAACCACCCGGCTGACCACCGGCCTGTCCCTGGAATACCTGAAGACCCTGGTCAAGGAGCTGGACCTCGCCGGAGCCTACGAAAGCTTGATCACCCGCACCTTCCTCGGTGATCCCGCGGCGGCGCCTTTCACCACGCAGCACCGTCGCGAATGCCTGACCGAGCCGCTGCGCCTGATGCTCATGCTGCAGGGCAAACGCGCCCGGGCCCTGGGGCGATTCGACGACAACGATCTGCGGCTGCTGAACATCGCCATCGACGCCGACAACGCGGATGCCTGGCAGGTGGAAGACAAGAAAATCGTGCTGTTGCCGGCCACGCTGAGTGCGGGCGGTGAAGATACCGACTTCGGTCCGACCACCCTGTCAGGGGTCACGTTTATTCAGGAACAAGTCTCCGGCCTGACCCTGCTGTACCTGCCGAACAGCCCGGACAACCAGGACCTGCGGCGCTACGCGAGCCTGGAACTGGCCCGCAAGGCGCTCTACGACCTCAGCCTGGTCAGCGGCATGAGCGCCTACCTGGCCGGCCTGGCCATCAAGGGCGACACCGCCGCCCACCTCGCCCGGATCGCTCAGGCCCAGCAACGGAATTTTGATCCGGTCTTTGCCGTCGGAACCCCGTGGCCGGCCACCACCTCGCTGGCCGCCCATTTGCTGAACGCCCATATGGGCCGCGTCATAGAAGCGCACCGCGCGACCTCGCGCTCCAACGCGGCCTTGTTGCTGGAGCAGAATGCGCTGCGCGCCGGGCTGATCTTCAACTACCTGAAAATCGCCCTGGGGCTGGTGCCTTTCGTGGGTTCGGTCGTCGCGTTGTATGACGCCTGGTCCAGTGCCAACCTGGCCACTGCTGCGTTCCTGCGCGGGAACGTCGGCCATGGCCTGGCCGAGGTCGAGGCGGTGCTGTTGTCGCTGATCGACTGCGCCATGGACATTCTGCCGGGCAGCCTCGCCCTGCCGGTCAACGCCCGCGCCGCCACGCGCCAGCGTCAATTGCGCCATCTGGCCAGCAGCGCCGCCAGCCTGCACCTGCCCTCGGTCACCCAGGCTCGGCGGGCGGCACAGCGTTTCGCCGGTTATGAATATGAAGGAGTGATCTCGCTGGCCGGGCTGCAACCGCAGACCCACGGTTTTTATCGCAATGTGTACCGGCATACCGAAGGCGACTTTATCATGCGGCGCGGGCGCATCTATCAGGTTGAGCTGGCCGGCGATCCCCTGGACTGGCGCCTGAGCCCGACCCGCAGCAAAACCTACAAGCAGCCGATTGCCCTGGATGAAAACGGCGAATGGGACACTCACTACGGCGTCTACGGCAGCGCATTCAAGGGCGGCCTGGCGGGTGGCGGCAGCGTGCTCGGGCATATGGCCGAAGTGCTTGATCCGATCTGGCCCCAGTCGATCCGTGATTACTTGCCACGCTGGTGGACCGACCGCGCCCTGCGCCGCCAACAGGCGCTGGCCAACAGTATCAACAGCCGCGAAGACCTGATTGCGCTCTCCATTAACCGAACCGAAGAACTGATGGCCCGCACCGACAGCGCAGGCCCGGCGATCCGCAGAGCCTTCGAGCAGGACATCGAGCTGTACAGCCGCCAGTATCAGGAACTGACGGAGTTCGTGCCCTTTACCAGCGGCAACCGCCAGCGCGCGATCAGAGAGGACATGAGCCGCAATGCGGCGCGCCTGACCCTGACCACCCTGAACCGGGCGCGCTATCACTTCAAGCAGATCGAGGCACGGGTCCTGGAGCTTGGAACCCATAACATGACCGCTATCTCCCCCGAGGTTTTCGACACCTTGGCAATCGTTCCCGCCATGCTGGAGATCCTGCGGCAGCGTAAAAGGATCAGCAGCGAGATTCTGCGTGACCTGGACCGGATCGATGCCGACTTTTCCCAGTTCAACCGCTGGTTCGATCAGGTTACCGATGCCGTCCACCGTACCCGGCTAAGCCCGATGCTGGAGCAATTCCGACGTACGCTCAATGACAGCTACCGCACGCACCTGAAATTTTTACACCGCTTCGATACCCTTGAGACTTACCCCGAAGTTGCCGAGCTGTCTTGGTTCTACTTGCGGGCCCAGGCCCGGGACAGCTACGCCAAAGTCAACCGCGCATGGGCTTCGCATTTTGAACTGCCCAACGCCACTGCCAACATCACACAGCGGCGCAAGGTGCTGGAAGACTGCATACAGGCCTATGAACAATTCCGGCTGACCATCCGCACCTGGAACCTCGGTTACCCGCAGCATTTCGACCAGGCGCAACTCAGTGCGTTTTTCGTCGACATTGACCAGATGATCGAACTCGCCCGCCGGGCCATCAAGGAGTCGCCGGCAAGCCGCCCACCGGCCGGGCAACCCGTGCGGCGGGTATTCGACACCGAGGACAATATTTCCCTGGTGGGCACCGAGAGCATCGACCCACAAACCCAAGCCACCACTTACCAGGTTGAGAGCGCCAGCGGGCGCGTCGAGACCTGGGTGAAGGGCCCCGGCGGCAAGTCCCGGCTCAAGGACAATGCCGCCTCGGAACCCGCGCCGCCGGAGTCTAACGTCAAGCCGTTCGTGGTGAGCGAAGCCAGGGCTCGCCTGGACAACGTCGCGCTGTACGAAAGCCGCGCCACCGCCTACACCGAGCAAAAAATGCTGCCGGTGGACCTGGAGCACCTGCTGGTCAGTGAAGCGGCCGAGTTGAACCTGCGGGCCAATCGCCTGGAACGCCTGGACCCTACCGAGGACCTCGTGCGCCAACTGCGGGCCAAGGCCATGGAGCTGACCATCAAGGGCCGCAACCTGCGAATCCGCCAGACCCTCGCCAGCAAAACCCCCACCGAAGGCTATCTGGACTACCTTCGCGAACAACGGGTGGTGGAGATTCGCAAGGGCGAACCGGCCCGCAACCTCAATGAAGGCAAGAAAGGACGGGCGGATTATCTTCAGGAATACGTGGTTCAGGACCTGACACAAACGCCGCCCGCCACCCTGTGGTACGCACACTTTCACTACGACAAGGCCGGGGCGCAGTTCGACGAGTTCATCAAGGCCCACTTGAAGATTCCCGAGCAGCGCAACCTGGGCCTGCAATGGCAAGTCGCCCAGGCGCAAGCCGGGGCCGCGGTGGACCCTATCTGGCGCGGCAATATCGGGCGAGCGCTGGCCACCCGGCACTTTGCCGGGGTGTGAGGCGGCGGGACTTGAGCACGACGGTCGACAGGCCTATCAACATGAGACAAACTCAACCGATCCGAATTTGTCACAAGTTATATTCATGGAGACCCCGTGCTCGAAATCCGCCATCTCAAGACCCTGCACGCCTTGCGCGAAGCCGACAGCCTGGTGGAGGCCGCTGAGCGCCTGCACCTGACGCAATCAGCACTCTCCCACCAGTTCAAGGAACTGGAAGAGCGCATGGGCATGCAGTTATTCGTGCGCAAGACCAAGCCGCTGCGCTTCACCAGCGCCGGCCTGCGCCTGCTGCAACTGGCGGACGCCACCCTGCCCTTGCTGCGCGGTGCCGAACGCGACATCGCGCGCCTGGCCGGCGGCACGGCCGGGCGTTTGCACATGGCCATCGAGTGCCACAGTTGCTTCCAGTGGTTGATGCCGACCATCGACCAGTTCCGCGATGCCTGGCCGGAAGTCGAGCTGGACCTGGCCTCCGGCTTCGCCTTCGCGCCGCTGCCGGCCCTGGCCCGTGGCGACCTGGACCTGGTGGTGACCTCGGATCCGCTGGAGCTGCCGGGCATCACCTATGTACCGCTGTTCACCTACGAAGCCATGCTCGCCGTGGCCAACCAGCACCCGCTGGCGAACAAGCCGTACATCGTGCCCGAAGACCTGATCAGCGAAACCCTGATCACCTACCCGGTGGAGCGGGATCGCCTGGACATCTTCACCCGCTTCCTGGAACCGGCGGATGTAGAACCGGCCCAGGTGCGCACCTCGGAACTGACGGTGATGATGATGCAGTTGGTGGCCAGCGGTCGCGGCGTGTGCGGCATGCCCCATTGGGCGCTGCATGAATACAGCTCCCGGGGGTATGTGAAGGCCAAGCGGCTGGGGGAGAAAGGTTTGTTTGCCACGCTGTACGCCGGGATTCGCGCCGACATGCTGGACGCGCCGTACATGCGTGATTTTCTGCTGACGGCCAAGGACACCTCGTTTTCGACCCTGGACGGCGTCAGCGCCGTTCGCTGACCTGTAGCGGATACCTGTGGCGAGGGAGCTTGCTCCCTCGCCACAAGATCAGGCAGGGATCAGAGAGGCGCGGTAGAACGGCAGAATCAAATCCCGGGTCAGCGGCGCAAGCTGCAAACCGCCGTCGCCCGCCGGGTCGATCCAGCACACCTCTTCAATCTCGGCAGCCGGCATCACCGCCACGTCGATGTGCACCTGGAACAAATCGGCCTGCACCACAAACCCCGGCTCATTCGCCGCCGGCGCCGAGAACTGCCCAAGGTACACAGCCGCCGCCGGATCAACTCGCAGGCCCAGTTCTTCGTGCAGCTCACGGGCCAAAGCCTCTGCGGGTTGCTCGCCGGCATCGATCTTGCCGCCCGGCTGCATGAAGGCCTGGGTGCCGCGCTTGCGTACCAGCAGGGTCTGGCCGTCGCTGCCGATCAGCAGGGCGGCGGCGATGCGAATGGTGGAGGTCATGAAAAGGTCGCCTTGAATACAAAGGCGCAAGGATCCCATGAACCGGTCTCACCCCGAAAGCAGTGCCTCATCCGGCTCCTTGATGAACACGCTGTACTTCGCCCCTTCCATGGCCTCGAACGCAATCAGCTTGTCCACCAGCGGCAGGTTCAACACCTTGCCGGCGTTGAGCAGCAGCATGCCGTTGTCGGCGTTGAGGTTGCGCGCCAGCACCATGCCTTCGGCCAGTTCGCGGGTGGTCAGGACCTTCACCGACGGGTCGCCCAGGGTCACGTCGCTGAGGAACGCGGCGCACGCCTGGACGAAGTCCTCGACCATGTCCGGGTCGTAAAGGCGCCCGGCGTATTTGCGGATGTAGAGCAGCGCTTCGTCGCTGTTCATCTGCCGTTCGAGGATCAAGCCGCGTTGCAGTTCGATGAAGTCCACCGCCAGTTTCAACAGGCGCGAACCTACAGGTATTGCTTCGCCCTTGAGGTGGTCGGGAAAGCCGCTGCCGTCCCAGCGTTCCTGGTGATGGCGGATCAAGCGTGCCGCGTCTTTCATCGGTTCCAGGGTCATCAGCAACGATTCGCTCTGGGCCGGATACGCCCGGTACCGCTCACGGTAGGTGCTGTGCAGCAGGTCGCTGGGAGAGACCATCATGTTGTCGCTCCAACTCAACTTGCCGATGTTGTAGAGCGCGGCGGCCATGGTCAGGTCGCGATTGCTGGCCTCATCCAGGCCGCGGCCGTGGCACCAGGTGCGCACCAGCTCGATGATCTGCCGGTTGGTTTGCTTGGCTCGGGGCAAGCGCAGGTTGGCCAGCAGCGAAAACACTTCGGTGCCGGTGGCGTAGCTGTGTTTGAGTTCTTCGTAGGCCAGGTCGAGCATGTCAGCGGTTTGCTGCAGCTCGCTGGTGCGTGAGGCCACGCGTTTTTCCAGGCTGGCGTTGAGTTGCTTGAGTTCGTCGTTCTGCTGGCGGGTCAATTGCTCCAGGCGCAGGCGCTCACGCTCGGAGTGTTGATGGGCCAGGGATTGCCGCAACGCCAGCAGCAGTTCTTCGTCTTTCCAGGGTTTGCTCAGGTAGCGGTAGATCTGCCCTTCGTTGATGGCCTTGATGATCAGCGTCAGGTCGGTTTCACCGGTCAGCAGGATGCGCACGGTGTGCGGGTAATCATGGTGGATCTGCGCAAGCAGGGTGGCGCCGTCCATGTCCGGCAGGCGCGCGGCACTCATCACCAGGTCGACGGGTTGCTGCGCCAGAATCGCCAGCGCGTGAGCGGCGTCGGTGGCGCTGCATAATTCAAAGGGTTCCAGGCGCAGCAACTGCGTCAGGCGGTCCAGCACGTCCGGGTGTGCGTCAATCAACAGCACCACCGGGCGGTCGGGATTTGCGAAGTTCACTGACTCTCCCATGGGGCACCTCGTATAGCGTCGATGTGCGTGTCCTACGGTCAAGGTAACAGCCTCCTGGCCATTACCCAGCAGTTTAGTCGGTTTTTCTTTGCAGTGATGGCCTTGCGACATCACTTCGTCAGATGGGCATAAAAAAGGGCCACTTCATTGAATGAAGCGGCCCTGAGGTAACGCGCGGTGCATCACGCCTCGGAGGTTTTACCGGCCGAACCAAACGATGCAAATCGCTTGTTGAAGCCGGCGATGCGGCCTTCGGACTGGGTCTTGCGCTGTTGGCCGGTGTACACCGGGTGCGAGGCACTGGACACGTCCAGGAGCACGTAGGGATAGGTGTTGCCGTCGCTGTGTTGTTGCGTACGGTCCGTTTCCACGGTGGAACCGATCAGGAAGAAAACGTCGGCGGCGGTGTCATGGAACAACACGGTGCGGTAGTCGGGGTGGATACCAGGTTTCATAAGGCCTCCGGGGCGTCTGGGTGAACATCAAGTGTTATACAGTAACACAAATGATGCACCCAAACGAGAACCGATTGCAATAAGAATAGACCCCGAGCTTCTATGCGGCTTCCTGGAAGTCCATTTCCGGGGGCTGCCGGGAGAAGCCCCGCGTCAGGAAACCCAGGTACACCAGGCCAATCGCCAACCAGCTCAGGCCCAGGTAAATCGCCAGGTGATCAAGGCTGACCATCAACCACAAATCCGCCACCAGGCCGATGGTCGGGAACACCAGGAACAGCACCAACTCCCGCAAACCGCGCTGCTTGGCACCGATCCAGTAGTGGAAGATCACCGACAGGTTCACCAGGCTGAAAGCCAGGAACGCACCGAAGTTGATGAACGAGGTGGAGGTGGTGACGTCCAGTCTCAACGCCAGTAACGCAACCACCGCGCACAGCAGGATGCTGTTGACCGGCGTACCGAAGCGCGCGTGCAAAGTACCGAAGAACGACTTGGGCAACACCCCGTCGCGCCCCATCGCAAACAGCAACCGCGAACCGCTGGCCTGCGCCGACAGCCCCGAGGCGAACTGGCCGACGATCAGGCCGATCAGGAAGATCGACACAAACAGGTCGCCGCCAATGTTGCGGGCAATCTCGTAGGCGGCAGAATCCACGTCGGTGAACTCGAACGATGGGTGGGCGATCTGCACGAAGTACGACACACCGACGAAGATCAGCCCGCCGATCAGGGTGATCAGCATGATCGCCCGGGGAATCGTGCGGCGCGGGTCGCGGGTTTCTTCGGTCAGGGTGCTGACCGCGTCAAAGCCCAGGAACGAATAGCAGGCGATCGCCGCACCGCTCATGATCAACGGCATTTGCATCTGGCCGTTGAAGAACGGGGTGATGGTCCACAGCGGCTTGCTCGCATCACCGCCGATGTAGTGGATGCACAGCGCGACGAAGGCGACCAGCACCAGGAACTGCACCAGCATCAGCAAGGCGTTGATGCCGTTGGCGAGTTTCAGGCCGATGATGTTGATCACACTGGTGACCCCGATAAACGCCAGTACCCAGACCCATTGCGGCACGGCCGGGAAAGCCGAATGCAGGTAGGCCGCGCCGATCAGCCAGATGGCCATGGGCAGGAACAGGTAGTCGAGCAACACCGCCCAACCGGCGATAAACCCAAGCTTGGGGCTGATGGCCTTGCGCACATAGCTGTAGGCGGACCCGGCCACCGGGAACGCCGAGGCCATGCGGCCGTAGCTCATGGCGGTGAAGAACATCGCCACCAGGGCGGCCAGGTAAGCGGCCGGGACCATGCCGGCGGTGGATTGCGCCAGGATACCGAAGGTGCCCAGGACAATGATCGGTGTCATATAGGCGATGCCAAACAGCACCACCGACCCTAACGACAGGGTGCGTTGCAAACGAGCCATGAGCGATTCTCCGCGCAATTATTAGATTTATGGCAGAACTGAAGTCGGTGCAGCGAACGCAATAATTTTTATGGTTGAAGCAGCTTTTTGGTGAAATGCAGCTTCTGTGGCGAGGGGGCTTGT
>NZ_JACARS010000246.1:0-590 GCF_013386485.1 Pseudomonas sp. P7758
TCGACGGCGGCCGCCTGCGCTCGCAGTTGGGGGAGGCCAGCGCCGGCTACGACATTGCTGTGGCGCACTACAACCAGACGCTGGTGAATGCGCTCAAGGGTATCAGCGACCAGTTGATCCGCCGCGAGTCGATGGACAAGCAGCAAGCCTTCGCCGCCGAATCCGTGGCTTCGGCGCAGAAGACCTATGACATCGCGATGATCGCCTACCAGCGCGGCCTCACCGACTACCTCAACGTGCTGAATGCCCAGAGCCTGTTGTTCCGCCAGCAGCAGGTGCAGCAGCAGGTCCAGGCTGCACGCCTGAGTGCCCACGCCGAACTGGTGACCGCATTGGGCGGTGGCCTCGGTGCAGGCAGCGACGTGCCTCAGGACAGCCAGACCTTACCGAGCAAGACCCCGGCGGCCCTCGCCGTGTTTGATCACTGAGTAGGATGCGATGACTCCCTTGCCTGCACCGCTGCGCTGGTTGCACTCGCTTGAGTGGCGCCGTGGTTTCTTCGATTGGGCACGCAGTGATGGCGTGACCTGGGTCTATATCTTCAAGGTGCTGATCGCGGCCTTCCTGACGCTGTGGCTGGCGATGCGCCT
>NZ_JACARS010000247.1:0-5127 GCF_013386485.1 Pseudomonas sp. P7758
GCCCCCACCCAATTCCCCCGCCACATCGCCGTTCTAATCCTCCTCTGCATGGGCTGCGCCTTCGCCGGCAACCACATCGCCGCCCGCGTAGCCTTCGACGACGGCGCCGGAATCCTCCTGGCAATCCTCATGCGCTCCGGCGGCACCCTGTTAGTGCTAGCGATAATGGTCCTATACCAACGCCAAAACCTCCGCCTCCCCCCAGGTGCATGCCGCTGGCAAGTTCTCTTGGGCCTACTCATCGCCACCCAAAGCCTCTGCCTCTACTCCGCCGTCGCCCGCGTCCCGGTAGCGTTGGCCTTATTGGTCGCCAACGTGTTCCCTATCCTGCTGGCCCTGCTCACCTGGGCACTCGGCGGCCCACGCCCTACCGCACGCACGGCCTTGCTGATGGGCCTGATTCTGTTGGGCCTGGTGTTCGTGCTGGACGTACCCGGCCGTCTCTCCGCCAACACCACCCTCGGCCCGGAATGGCTGGTCGGCGTCTCCCTGGCCTTTTGCGCCGCGTTCGTATTCGCCTGCGCGCTGTGGATCACCGACCACAAGTTGTCTCAGGTGCGCGGTTCGGTACGCAGTCTGCTGACGATTTTTATCGTGTTCAGCAGCGTCAACCTCGCGGGTTTGAGCGGTGCGCTTGTCGATGGCCTGAACTTGCCTGCAACCAGTACCGGTTGGCTGGCACTGGCCACGTTGGTGGTGCTGTATGGCACGGGTTTTATCGTGCTGTTCATTTCGGTGCCGCGCCTGGATATGCCGCGTAATGCGCCGGTGATGAACATTGAGCCGCTGGCGACGTTGTTGATGGGCTGGATCGTGCTCGACCAGATGCTCAGCGCCGGCCAGGTGGTGGGCGGGGTGATTGTGGTGACGGGGATTGTGCTGCTGACGTATCGCAAGTCGCCCCAGCCGGCCGTCAAGGCTCAGGCTGCGTAGGTCGAGAGGCGAAAAGGAAAAGGGACGGATCTATTTTCAAACAAGTCCGTCCCTTTTTACTGCCGGGCGTGGGGAAATTCCTGGCCCTCCTTCAGCCCATCGGCTCGAACCGCCGCCGCTTCAGGAACAACCCCACCCCCAGTGCAACGGCAAAGATCGACAGCAGCCCCAGGTCAACCCCAAGCAAGCGGGTTTGGCTCACAGCCACGCACCCGACCGCCCCCATCGCAACCAACAGCACCCCTAGCCATTTGCGAAACGGGTACGACTTGATAAACCGATCAAGCAGAAAGAACAGCACAAGGGCAACGACCAGTTGGGTAATGTCAGACATGTGTTTCTCCCGTCAGGTCTTGATGATCAGTGTCGAGGCACTGCGTTGCGGGCCAATGCCGCCGTTCACCTGCGCTTCGATGCTGACCAGTATGTCGCCTGCATGATAGGTGGGCAGGGTGTCATTCACGTACATGCGCACTCCGGCGCCGACAGGGGCGCCCACGTAAGGGGACGCTATGTAAGAGGTGGCGCCAGCGAAGGCCGAGGCCGCAAGGTTGGCGATCTTGGTGCGTTGGGCGTTGAGCACGTCGCCCTGTTGCCGGGTCAGCGGCTTGGAGATGCCGATCATCATCAGGCACGGCAGGTTCTTGGCCAGCATCTTGTCGTACACCTCGACGACTTTGCGGTTGACCTCGTAGTGGGCGCTTTTCGCTTCGCCGAAATGCAGCTCGCTCAGACGTCCGCGTTCGCTGTCGGTGAGGGTGATCTGCGAGACGTTGAACACGATCCCGTGATTGCCCATGTATTGGAAAGTCCCTTCGAACTTCATCGCACGCATCCTTTCGAGCCAAAGGCGGGGATTGTCTAGAAGGAGCGCGCCGGATTCAAATCATTTCACCTGGATGGCAGGTGTGGTGCCCGACGTAAGGTGCTGACGGACATAATAATTGTCGAATTCGGTGCTTTCGACGAACTACCCTGCGATTCTACGAACCCGGCCGCTATTCTATCTCCGCGAAATGCCAGAAATGGCCGCCGGCTATCTTCCTCGAAAGACCGCTTCTGGCCGATGCTGTTTAAAAAGCCGTACTCGCTTAGCCAAGGTGACCGCCTGCATCAATGAATAGCTTGCGGAGTTTTTTTCGAGCCGCCTCTGAAAGACGCTGTGAATAGCGTTGAAACTCTTCTTCGGCTGTATCGGGCTTGCCGTTCATGGCCAATACAAACGCGTATGCAAGAGGATGTTGTATGTAGTTGTAGAAACCCAGGCCACCCGTCGACAAATGCTGCTTGACCCGCTCGAAAGCACCAGGCAAGTCGGCTATCGAACGAGCCTCGTCCCAAAACGATTCAGCTTTTGGAATGGCAGCCCGGAGGATATTGGGTGCGCTGGTTGCTATGGCATCAGGTCCGTAGCTGCATGAGATATCAAACGCTCGATCGCGCACATTGAAAGTCAGATCAGGTCGTGCTGATTTTGACGTCCTGTGCCATTTGATTTCATTGCCGGAAAGATGGGGAACGAAGTCCAGTGACAGAGCCCATGACGGCGCTAGCGCGCCGCCTTTCCACTGCTCAAGGCGAAAGAGTTGGCGAATGGGAGCATCGACGCTACGAAGCCAGGACAGCGGGCCCTGAACTTCGAATCCTAACGGCTGTAAAAGTGACTCTATGGTTGGCGAAACAATTTCGTGGATCTGATCTATTCGCACTATCTCGAACGTTTTTCCCTGCATCGGCGGCCCCATGCTCAAAAGTAATCCCAGCTCGACAACTTCGGTCGTTGGTTCGACCTCAGATAATAGATGCAGAAATAGGGGTCATACCACCATTATTGAAAACGTGGTCTGACCCCTATTCTTCTCTTGTGTCTGCGCCGTTTGGGTCTTGCAGCTGGCGATTAACGCGAGCTGCGAAAGCGTGGTGACGTGTCTGACGGGAGAACGGTGAAGGGCTGGTATCAACTGCGCAGTAGAAAATAGAGAACTGCGTCATGAAGTATTTTCTTGGCAAATAGTGGCCCGTGCCGGGAAAGTCACGACGTGACAACGCCATGCGGCAAGTTGATTGGAAAATCCTGAGAGTTCCTGAATTCACGCCCCATGAGGCACAACATGTGAAAATTTATAGAGTAGTCTCATAGAATATTTTTCTCTTTGGGTATGCATAAATAATAGCGAGGCTGGTATTGGAGGCTAGTGTGAACTGGGGTAGCCTGCGCCCAAATTTTTAAATAGGGGTCAGATCACCATTATTGAAAACGGGGGTTGCCCCCTACTCTTTTCTCTCGTGGTACCCAATAACGTTTTGCTTGAACACAATTAACGAGAGCAACTGAGGAGGCGGGTCATGCTTGAGGATTTTAAACACGCACTTTACCGTCATAAGAGGCTGTTCTGGCTAGTGATGGTTATTGTCATCCTATCCAAAGTGGCAACCATAATGCCGGCGATTATCATCGGGCGCGTAGTAGATACCTTTACCCAGCACACCTTGGATTCAGAGACGGCCTTGTATCTGTTGGGGTTTATCTGCGTCGGCGTTATTAACGTTATTCTTATCCCTATTCAGGGGTACTACTTGACCCGTTTTATTCAAAAAGGGCTCAGCGATGTTTCGATTCGATGGGTTCGCGAGATATTCACCAAGCACTTCGACCTGTTCTCATCGATCAATATCGGCAAGATGCTCAAATCGATTGAACGCGGCATACAAGCCAGCGAGCGAATTCTTAACTACGCGCTGATCACTATTTTGCCGCTTTGCATCGAGTTCATCGTGATTTCGGCGTGGCTGGTATGGATTGCGAATATTGTGTTCCTGGCGCTTGTGCTTGCACTTTCCGGTGTCTACCTGGCATTGACCCACTACTTGATCACGTGGCGTCGCGCTCATATCGATGCGGTCAATGACGCCGAAGATGAACAGGCGGGAGTATTTGCAAACACGATTCAGGCGGGTAAACAGATAAGGCTGGAGCGGGCCCAGGAATCGGGGCTGAAACCCCTGTTCGATACGTTTTACCAGTACGCGGATGCCGCCACAAAAGTCGGATATTCCGCTGCGGTACTAGGGGCGTCAAGGGCACTTTTCTTAACCCTGACCAGCAGCACAGTGATCGGGTACGGCATCTTTGTAAGACAGGCTTCGGTGTCCGAACTGACGGTTGGCGACTTTGTCGTCTTGTTTACCTTATCCACGATGTTTTTCAACACGGTGTTCAGCATCGGAGAGGTCTATCGTTTCGCCGATCAATTCTCTTCGGACTACGCCAAGTTTCGATCGATTCTGCGCGAGCAAAGCTTCAAGGATAAGGCCGAGAGCTTGCCCTTGGATTCTGACAGCTTGATTTACCCCGCCTCCACTGCACTGATCGCCGAGGGAGTTTCATTAGTCATTCAGCAGGCCATCGAAGTGCGCCCCGGTGAGCATCTTGCCGTCGTTGGGGCAAGTGGCTCCGGAAAATCAACCTTTGTGGAACTGCTCGTGGGCGTGAAGCAGCGTCCCGGGCTCACCGTCCGGATAGGACAGACCGCGCTAGAGTCAATCGCTGAAGAGGAACATTTTCGGCTCATTCGGTATTGCCCCCAAACTCCGAAGTTTTTATCAGGCAACCTGGCAGACGCTGTTTTTTTTCATGGCTCGTTCAACTCGACATTTAGCAGCGTCGCGGCGCAGCTCAATATCCAGCATCTGTTTGACGAATTGCCTGTTCGAACGATAAATCAAGACGCGACCAGTATTTCCGGTGGCGAAGCAAAAAAGCTTTCGCTTCTACGCGTGCTGCTAAGACCTGGGAATTTCAACATATTCGATGAGCCGACCTCATCCGTTGATCCCCAGGGCGCCTCGTTAATCTGGGATGCACTCTTCACCTGCTTTGCCGATAAAAGTCTGATCTGTGTAACCCACGATTTCACTGTGCTCAATCACTTTGATCGAGTCATCGTCTTCGACACGGGCAGAATCGTTGCAGATGGCAAGTGGCAAGACCTGGTGGCTCTGGAGTCGGTCTCCAACGTCATACGCAAAGTTCAGGAGGAAGAGCCGGTTTCAGGGCATTAAGTTACTGAAACGGCTTTGTACGCTAAGAATGAAATAGGGGTCAGACCCCTATTCCTCTCAGGTCGCGTAGGTCTCAATACGGGACGGAAAAGGGGGCATTTATTTTTGATCTAATAAATGCCCCCTTTTCCG
>NZ_JACARS010000248.1:0-5615 GCF_013386485.1 Pseudomonas sp. P7758
TGCGCCTGGGTGGTCACGTCCAGCGCCGAGGTCGGCTCATCGGCAATCAACAGCGCCGGATCAAACGCCAGGGCCATGGCGATCACCACCCGCTGACGCTGCCCGCCAGACAGTTCAAACGGATACGCCAGTCGCAAGCGCTCAGGGTCGGGCAAGCCGACATAACCGAGCAAATCCACCACCCGCTGACGCCGCACCCGTGCTGCCGCCACGCCATGGGCGCGCAGGGTTTCATCGATCTGTTCGCCCACCCGCAACAGTGGGTTGAGGGCGCTCATGGGTTCCTGGAATACCATGCTGATATCCCGCCCGCGCAGTTGGCGCATGGCCTCTTCGCTGCGGTCGGCCAGGTCTTCGTCGCGAAACACCAGGCGCCCGCTTTCCACCTTCAGCGGCTCCGGCAACTGGCGCAGCAAAGCCTTGGCCAGCATTGACTTGCCGGAACCGGATTCACCCACCACACACAAGCATTCGCCACTGCTCAGTTGCAGCGACAGGTCATACAGCGCATGGCTGCGATCCGCACCGGCCGGCAAGGCGATACGCAAATGTTCAACACTCAACAACGTCATAGCGACCTCCCGGGCTCAAAGGCCACACGCAAACCTTCACCGACTCGATTGACCGCCAGCACGCACAGCACAATCGCCAACCCCGGCAGAAAGCTCATCCACCAGGCGTCCCGCAGCAAGCCACGGGAGGCATTGATCATGTAGCCCCAGCTCATGGCTTCCGGGTCGCTCAAGCCGAGAAACGCCAGGGCCGCTTCGGTGAGGATCGCCGTGGCCATGACAAAGGTCATGGTCACCAGCAGCGGCGCCAGGGCGTTGGGCAGGATCTGCTGGGCGATGATCCCCAGCGGCGACTGCCCCAGCACACGCGCGGCCTGCACGAATTCGCGCTGGCGCAGGGTCAGGAACTCACTGCGCACCAACCGCGCCACCGCCGGCCACGCTACGAGTGCGATGGCCAGCACGATGGAGAACAGGGACGGCTCAAGGATCGCCACCAGGATCACCGCCAGTACCAGTTGCGGAATGATCTGGAAGAACTCGGCAATGCGCATCAGCACACCATCGAGCCAGCCACCGAAATAGCCGGCGACCGCGCCGACCAGCAGGCCCACCACCAGGGTCGCCAGGCTGGCCAGCGCCCCCACGGCCAGGGACACCCGCGCGCCGTACAGCAGGCCACTGGCGAGGTCGCGACCGAGCAGGTCACTGCCCAGCCAATGGGCCGGGTCGTGGAATGGCGCGAGCATCGGCTGGCTGTTCATCTCCCATGGCGAGCTGCTGGTCAGCCAGGGGGCGGCGATCGCCAACAGCGTCAGCAGCAGCAAAAACAGCGCACCGATCAACGCCGCAGGCTGGCGCACAAAACGTCGGAAAACCAGCATCAGCCTTGCACTCCTGCACCGATACGCGGGTCGAGAAAACGACAGATCACATCGGTCAACACGTTAAAGCCCACCACCAGAATCGAGATCACCAGGAAACCGCCCATCAACACGCCGTAGTCACGCTGGGCCAGCGAGTCGTACATCAAGCGACCAATCCCCGGCCAGGAATACACCACCTCCACCAGCAACGCGCCGCTGGCCAACTGGCCCAGTTGCAAACCGGCAAAGGTCACCACCGGCAACAGCGCATTGCGCAACACATGCACGTACAAAATCCGCCGCGGGTGCAGGCCCTTGGCGTGGGCGGTGCGCACGTATTCCTGGCCAAGGGCGTCGAGCACGGCGGCGCGGGTCAGGTGGATATACAAGGCGAGGAACAGCACGCTCAACGACACGCACGGCAGCAGCAGGTGCTTGAGCCGGTCGAGCAGGGAAAAGTCCTGTGCCACCGTTTCCATGCCAAACGCCGGCAACCAATCGAGGCTGACGGAGAACAACAGGATCAGCAGCATCGCCAGCCAGAATGGCGGCATCGCATACAGCAGCAATGCGCCGTGGGAGATCACGCCATCCAGCCAGTGACGCTTCTGTCGGGCCCGGGCGGCCAACGTCCCCAGGGTGACGCCAAGCACCGACGAGAGCAAAAATGCCGAGCCCATCAGGGCCAGTGTTGCCGGCAAGCGCTCAGCAATCAGCGACCACACCGAGGTCTGGTTGCGGTAGGAATAACCCAGGTCCAGATGGGCGATATTGCCCAGGTAGATCAGCAACTGCGTGAGCAACGGCTTGTCCAGGCCCATGGTCTGGCGCAGGTGTTCGATGAACTGCACATCGTCCACCCCCGCCTCGCCGGCCAACAGCAGCGCCGGGTCACCCGGCGCCAGGCGGATCAGTAAAAAGCCCAGCACCAGCACCGCCACAATCATCAACAGTGCCTTGAGCAGGCGACCGCTGAAATACAGCAACCCGTTCATGGTGCAGGCGCGTCGAGGTAGACGCTTTCGTAGTCTTCGTTAAGGCTGGTGGCGGTTTGCAGCAGGTTCTTCACCTCTTTGTGGAACAGTGTCGGGTAGCGCATTTCGAAGATCGGCGCGATCGGCAGGTCGGTGTTCAGCACGTTTTCCAACTGGCTATAGAGCCTGGTGCGTTCCGGGCCTTCCGGGGTGTTGGCGACCTGGGTCCATAGGGCATCGGCCTCGGGGCTGTTGTAGCCGCTGACGTTGGCAAATGGCGAAGTCTTGAGGATGTAGTCGGAGCGGTACAGGTAGGCGTTGGTCAGGTACGGGTCGCCGATCTGGAAGATGAAGTTGTAGGTCAGGTCGAAGTCCCAGTCGCTGACGCGCTGGAACCAGGTGGCGGCGTCGGACGTCACCACTTGTACCTTGAAGCCCAGCGGCTGCAGGGCTTGCTTGGTGTATTCGGCCAGGCGCTCC
The DNA here is from genome assembly GCF_013386485.1 of Pseudomonas sp. P7758. Classification (NCBI taxonomy): domain Bacteria; kingdom Pseudomonadati; phylum Pseudomonadota; class Gammaproteobacteria; order Pseudomonadales; family Pseudomonadaceae; genus Pseudomonas; species Pseudomonas sp. P7758. The sequence goes on from NZ_JACARS010000248.1 coordinate 2,833, forward strand.
CAGGCACCGCCCTTCTCGCCGTTGAGCAGGCGAATCCGCACGGCGCCCACGTCCACGCCGGACTCGGCAATCAGCGCCTTGGCTTTTTTCACGTCATAGGTGTACTGCGGCAATTGCGGGTCGTGGTACGGCGAGGTGGACACGAACTGGCCGGGGGCAACCTTGCCCGAACCGAAGAAGATGTTGTCGACGATGAACTGGCGGTTCAGCGCATACAGGATCGCCTGGCGCACCTTGGGGTTGTTCAGCGGCGGCTTGCGCGTATTGATCTGCAGGAAGGCCAGGCCGGAATACAGCTCCCAGCCTTTTTCCGACGACTGCACGTCCGGCAAGGCGGTCAGGCGCTTGAGGTCGGAATAGTCGGCATCACCGCTGCGCAGCACCTGCACGTCGTTGCGCTCGAACGCCGCAGCGCGGGACGAGCCGTCCGGGATCACGTGGAAGATGATCGCATCCAGGTGTGGCAGGCCCTTTTTCCAGTAGTCGGGGTTCTTTGCCAGCTTGATATAGGCGCCGCGTTTCCACTCCACAAACACAAACGGGCCGGTGCCGACAGGCTTGAGGTTATAGGGGTTGTTGCGAAAGTCAGTGTTCTCGTAGAGGTGCTTGGGCACCACAGGCCGCAGCCCGCTGCCCAGGGCCGAGAGCAACGGCGCGAAGGGTTTCTTGAGCTGGAACACCACCTGCAGCGGGCCCTTCGCGGTGATGCTGTCGACGTACTCGGTGAAGACCCCGCCCAGGCGCTTGTCCACTTCGGGGTAGAAGGTCTGGAAGCTGAACACCACGTCATCGGCGGTGAACGCGTGGCCATCATGCCAGCGCACGTTGTCCTGCAAATCGAAGGTGTAGGTCAGGCCATCGGGAGAAACGGTCCAGGCCTTGGCCAATACCGGTTTGGGTTTCAGGTCGGTGTCGAAGGTCAGCAGGCCCTGGAGGATCTTGCCGCTGACGTACTGGGTGGACACGTGGCTGACCACGCCGTGCATCAGCGACGGCGGTTCGGGTTGGGCCACCAGGTTCAGCACCCCGCCGTCATGGGGTTGCGCCTGAGCGGTGCCGGCCAGCAGCACGGCGCCAAGTCCCAGGTATGAAAGGACACGGCGAAAAGATAAAGGGCGCATGGAGACTCCTTGGCTAAGGTTTTGTCAGGGATTTAGCAAGGGCTGTGCCATGGGGCGACGGGCCGCGTTTGCGGGCATCACAGGCCTTGGCAGTGATGAAAAAACCACAGTGGCCGGGACGAGTGTGGAAAAAGCAACAGCCCGCCCTCTTGAGGAATGGTTGTGCGTAGCAGCTGCCGAGCCTTNNAAGGCTCGGCAGCTGCTACGGTAAGGTTTGAAGGTCGAGAGCCCCATCACTGGCACAAGGTTTGCCCTTCTAACCGCTATCTGAACCCATGAGTTTGAAGCGCATGTCACTGGATTACCTGGGCAACCCCATCGACACCCTCAACCCCGCCACCCGTCAGGGCCTGGATGATTTCGTCGGCGGTTTTCTCGGCTATCAGCCCCGTGCCGAGGGCATCCTCGCGGTCGCCGATGCCGACCCCGACTCAGCATTGGCCAACGGATTTGCCGGCCTGCTGCTGATGTTTATCGAGTCGCCCGAGGGCCCTGTGCTGGCCGAGAAGTACCGTCAGCGGGCGGCGGCGGTGAATTCCCGGCATCCACGGGCGCTCGTGTATCTGCAAGTGCTGCAAGCCTGGATCAACGACGAGCTGGATGAAGTGCTGCGCCTCAGCGAGCATCTGCTGGATCTTTATCCGCGGGACCTGCTTGCGGCCAAGCTCAACCAGTACCTGGAATTCAACCGGGGCAACTGGCCGGCGCTGCTGCGGATCGGTTTGAAAGCCACCGCCGGCGCGCCGGATATCGCCCACAGTCACGGGCTACTGGCGTTTGCGTATGAGCAGTGTCATTTGCTGGAGGAAGCCGAGGCCAGTGCGCTTGAAGCGTTGCGGTTGCAGGCGTCCGAGCCATGGGCCCATCACGCATTGGCCCATGTGATGCTGACCCAGGGGCGTATCGAGGAAGGCATCGGGTTTCTGGAGGGCGTGAAGCAGCACTGGGACGGGCTTAACTCGTTCATGTACACCCATAACTGGTGGCATCTCGCGTTGTTTTATCTGGGGCGCGGGGAGGATCAGCGGGTGCTGGAGATTTATGACCGGCATGTGTGGGGGATCTTGCCGGAGTACTCCCAGGATCAGGTGGGCGCGGTGTCATTGCTGGCGCGGCTGGAGCTGGCCGGGATTGATGTGGGTGAGCGGTGGCAGGCGTTGGCGCCCTACCTGCAGCGTCGGGTTGGGGATGCGGTACAGCCGTTTTTGAGTGTGCAGTATTTGTATGGGTTGGCCCGGGCGGGCAAGCCTGAGGCGGATCAGTTGTTGGCGGCTTTGCGCAGGCACAGTGTGGAAGCGCGGCCGGTTTGGGGGGAAGTGACGTTGCCGTTGGCTGAGGGGTTGTTGGCGCATGCCCGGGGGGATGCCCGGCGGGCGTTGGAACAGCTGGGGATAGCGTTGCCGCGGCTGAATGAGATTGGCGGGAGTCATGCGCAGCGGGATTTGTTTGCGCAGGTGGAGCTGGACGCACGGTTGCGGGTTGGGGATTGGCTTGGGGCGCAGCAGACGCTGGAATTGCGCCGGCGGTATGACGGGCTGGATGTCCCGACGAACCGAGCTTTGGTGGTGGTGTATGAGGCTTTGGGGTTGCCTGGGGAGGCACTGCGGGCGCGGGCGCGGATTGGGGGGATATCCGTTATTTAGGTGATGGCTTGTATTGGTT
>NZ_JACARS010000249.1:0-598 GCF_013386485.1 Pseudomonas sp. P7758
GCTTGTTACGAGGGGCTGCAATCGGCCAAAAGCAGCCGGTCAAAGCGTCTAAGAAACCAGGGGCGATTCACTTACAACACCAAAAAATCACGGGAGCACACACCCATTATTAACCCAATTTGTTAAAGAAGCACCCACGCGATCAAAATCATCTGGATCCATGCTACCCTGATCAACTATATACACACCCGTTCCTTCATACGGGACTAAAATAGCTCTGCCTCCGCTATCATCTCCGATAGCGAGATACCCTGCCGCATATTTTATCGCGCCCATAGTTTCATTTCTTTCAAAAACGTCCTCAATGGCATAAATAACCAGTCCATTCTTGTGCCACACCCCGTTAGATTGACTCAAGAGAAACTTATACTCACATGGAATTTTTTCTTCTAATTGCCGCTCTAAACCCTGAAGTTCGTATTCAGAAGCACCAGTTCCAAATTCAATCACACCGTTCAAATTTTTAATATTCATTTAAATACTCCTATCGATTTAAAGTATTTATAATTATCTTTTATAGCCTTACGTGCCACCGACTCTGACACATTCGCGTCTATTTGAATTGCCCCGATTTTCCTAGATATGTCAAAGTCTAAAA
>NZ_JACARS010000250.1:0-446 GCF_013386485.1 Pseudomonas sp. P7758
GCCGCCGCCCTGCGTGACAGCGGCAAGCCGGCGCTGGTGGAAGCGTCCATGGCCAAGCTGTTTGCTTCGGAAATGGCCGAAAAGGTCTGCTCGGCAGCCTTGCAAACCCTCGGCGGTTACGGTTACCTGAGCGACTTTCCCCTGGAGCGGATCTACCGCGATGTGCGGGTCTGCCAGATTTACGAAGGCACCAGCGATATTCAACGCATGGTCATTTCACGCAATCTCTGAGGAGTCTCTATGAGTTACGAAAGCATTTTGCTGGACGTCCAGGGCCGTGTCGGGCTGATCACCCTCAATCGCCCGCAAGCGCTGAACGCCCTGAACGCACAGCTGGTCAGTGAGCTGAACCAGGCGCTGGACAGCCTGGAAGCCAACCCGGAAATCGGCTGCATCGTGCTCACCGGCTCGAAAAAAGCCTTTGCCGCCGGTGCCGACATCAAGGA
>NZ_JACARS010000251.1:0-376 GCF_013386485.1 Pseudomonas sp. P7758
CGGTTTTGTGCTGGCCGGCTACACCGCGGCGATGGTTGGCTTGCCGGCCCTGGCCCATCCAGACGGCGCGTTTATGGCGGCGGTGTGGCGAGTCCTGGAAATCTCGTTGGGGATTGTCTGCTCCACGCTGGTCAGCGCCGCGATCCTGCCGCAAACCTCCAGCGCTGCGATGCGCAACGCCCTGTACCAGCGCTTCGGTGTGTTCGCGCTGTTCGTCACCGACGGCCTGCGCGGTCGCAGCGAGCGCGAAGGCTTTGAACGCAGCAACGTGCGCTTTATCGCCGAAGCCGTGGGCCTGGAAGGGCTGCGCAGCATCACCGTGTTCGAAGACCCGCACATGCGTCGGCGCAATGGCCGGCTGACGCGCTTGAACAGC
>NZ_JACARS010000252.1:0-347 GCF_013386485.1 Pseudomonas sp. P7758
CTGCTGAAGTCGCCATGGACCTTCCAGCTCACCGAGTTCGGCCCAAAGAGACCCGGATCGCCCTTGGGGTTCTCCAGGTCGAGTTGGCCCAGCGACAAGCCGGTCAGGCTCATCAGCTGGTTTTCGATGCGGCTGCGAATGAATTCCATGGGTTCCTATCGGTTGAGGCGCTTGTCGATCAGGCCGTCCACCACGCTCGGGTCGGCGAGGGTGGACGTATCCCCCAGGCTGTCCAGTTCGTTGCAGGCAATCTTGCGCAGGATCCGCCGCATGATCTTGCCTGAGCGGGTTTTCGGCAAGGCCGGCGCCCATTGAATCAGCTCGGGCTTGGCGAAGCTGCCGATTTC
>NZ_JACARS010000027.1:0-103809 GCF_013386485.1 Pseudomonas sp. P7758
CAAGCCCCCTCGCCACAGGGTTAGTGTTTGGTTCACATAGCACTGTCATGATCCCTTGTTAGCCTGCCATTCAGTCGTCCCTGGCAGGCCAACCCGATGCTCGTGCGCTCACTGCTGTTGTGTGGACTGTTCGCCGTTGTCATGCCGGCGATGTCCATGACCCTCTACAAATCCATCGATGCTGACGGCGCTGTGGTCTTCAGCGACCGGTACACGCCCGGGGCGCAGGCGTTTGTGTATCAGGAGCGGGTGATTCCCAAGCCTGTATATCCGTCGCAACCCGCTTCCTATCGTTATCCCTTGCCCTGGCGTGGCGGCCCGTTCCGTCTCACCCAAGGCCCCAACGGTACCTTCAGCCACTCCGAGCTCAAAAGCCGTTATGCGATGGACATTGCCATGCCTGAAGGCACGCCAATCATCGCGGCACGTGGCGGTGTCGTACTGAAAACCGAGAACGAGCAGAGCGGGCGCGGCAGCGATCCATCGGGCAATTTCGTGCGGGTGCAGCACGATGACGGCACGCAAGGCGTGTACCTGCACCTCAAGCAAGGGTCGGTCAGCGTCAGGGAAGGGCAGCGCGTGGCGGTGGGCAGCCCGCTGGCGCTGTCGGGCAATACCGGTAACAGCAGCGGGCCGCATCTGCATTTTGTGGTGCAGCGCACGACGGCGTCGGGGCTGGTGTCGATTCCCTATGAATTCAACCAGCCGGTGCAGGCGTTGCCCAACTTTGCGCTGGGCACGCGGTAAGGCTTTTGTAGGAGCGAGCTTGCTCGCGAAAAACCTGAGGGCGCTGCCGGGTGTCAGGGTCCCAGCGTTATTGTTAACGTCCTTCGCGAGCAAGCTCGCTCCTACAGGGGGTGTGCCCTAGTCGAGCAATAGCACCTTGGCCAACACGATCTTCGGCCCTTTCATCTTCTTGATGATGATGCGCAGGCCTTCGACTTCCAGCACTTCTTCCTCTTCCGGCACCCGTTTCAGGGTGTCGTAGATCAGCCCGGCCAGGGTTTCGGCCTCGATGTGGTCCAGGTCGACGCCCAGCAGGCGCTCCACCTTGAACAGCGGCGTGTCGCCACGCACCAGCAATTTGCCCGGCTGGTAAGCGAGGATGCCGCGCTCGGCCTTGCGGTGTTCGTCCTGGATGTCGCCTACCAGTACTTCCAGCACGTCTTCCATGGTCAGGTAGCCGATGACCTTGCCGTCGGCCTCTTCCACCAGGGCGAAGTGCGCGCCGCCTTTACGGAACTGCTCGAGCAGTTGCGACAGCGGCATATGGCGCGATACGCGTTCCAGCGGGCGGGTCAGCTCGGCCAGGTTGAACGACTCGGGAATGTGGTCCAGGGCCGCCAGTTCCAGCAGCAGGTCCTTGATGTGCAGCAGGCCGACGAACTCGTTGCGCACGGCGTCGTACACCGGGTAGCGGCTGAACTTGTGGCGACGGAACAGCGCCAGGATTTCCTTGAGCGGTGCGTTGAAGTCCAGGGTCACCAGGTCTTCCCGGGAGTTGGCCCAGTCCACCACTTCCAGCTCGCCCATTTCCACGGCGGAGGCCAGCACGCGCATGCCTTGGTCGCTCGGGTCCTGGCCACGGCTGGAATGCAGGATCAGTTTCAGTTCTTCACGGCTGTAATGGTGCTCGTGGTGCGGGCCAGGCTCGCCTTGGCCGGCGATGCGCAGGATGGCGTTGGCACTGGCGTTGAGCAGGTAGATCGCCGGGTACATGGCCCAGTAGAACAGGTACAGCGGCACGGCGGTCCACAGCGACAGCAACTCGGGCTTGCGAATGGCCCAGGACTTGGGCGCCAGTTCACCGACCACGATGTGCAGGTAAGAGATCACGAAGAAGGCGGCAAAGAACGACACGCCCTTGATCACTTCCGGCGACTGCACACCGATCGCCCCCAGCAACGGCTCGAGGATGTGCGCGAAGGCCGGTTCACCGACCCAGCCCAGGCCCAGGGAGGCGAGGGTGATACCCAACTGGCAGGCCGACAGATAGGCGTCGAGCTGGCTGTGTACGGTGCGCAGGATCTGCCCGCGCCAGCCGTTCTTGTGGGCGATGGCCTCGACCCGGGTCGAGCGCAGTTTGACCATGGCAAATTCCGCCGCAACGAAAAAGCCGTTGAGCAGTACCAGGATCAGTGCAAAAAGAATCATGCCGAAGTCGGCGAAGAGTGTCGCGAGGGTGATGCCAGGGGAAGGGTCCATGATGGGGTTTTGCGGGTTCCGTCTAATCGAAAAGGGTGAGCAGGTGGGCCTGAAAGGCAGGCGCAAGTCCGCCAATGTAGCGGCTGACGGGGCGCTTGCCTAGTGGCGGCTGCCGGGCGGAGGGTCACTCGTCCTGATGAAGGACCCGGGAACGTGTCACTTGGGCCGGCGGGAAATGGCAGGTAAAGGTACTGCCGTGGCCGAGCACGCTACTGATTTCCAGCCGCGCGCGATGGCGCAGCAGCACATGTTTGACGATGGCCAGGCCGAGCCCGGTGCCGCCGGTGTTGGAGTTGCGGCTGGAGTCGACGCGGTAGAAACGCTCGGTAAGGCGCGGCAAATGCTTGGCGTCGATGCCCATCCCGGAGTCCTGCACGCTGAGGTGTGCGCCCTGGTCGTCGGCCCACCAGCGGATGCGGATGTTGCCTTTGTCCTGGGTGTATTTGACGGCGTTGAACACCAGGTTGGAAAACGCGCTGCGCAACTCGCCCTCGCTGCCCTTGAGCAGTATCGATGGGTCGGCTTCAAGGGTGATCTGCTGCTCACGCTGCCCGGACAATGCCTGGGCGTCGCTCTTGATCGTCTGCAACAGGCTTTGCACCGGCACCGGATGGTTGTCCGAGGGGTAATCGGTGGCTTCCAGCTTGGCCAGCAACAGCAGGTCGTTAAGCAGGGTTTGCATGCGCGAGCCTTGCTGCTGCATCTGTTGCAGGGCACGGGTCCAGCGCGGGTTCACGTCTTCGACGTTATCGAGCAGCGTCTCCAGATAACCGCAGATCACCGTCAGCGGTGTGCGCAGTTCGTGGGAGACGTTGGCGACGAAGTCCTTGCGCATCTGTTCCAGCTGATGGATGCGTGTGACATCGCGCACCAGCATCAAATGTTCGTTATTGCCGTAGCGCGTCAGGTACAGCTGGATACGCACGCGGTCGTTGGTCGGTGACGGGATTTCCAGGGCTTCTTCGTAGTTGTCCTGCTCGAAATACTCCTTGAAACGCGGGTGGCGCACCAGGTTGGTCACCGGCTGGCCGCTGTCCTGGGGCGTCTTGAGGCCCAGCAAGGTCTCTGCGGCGCGGTTCCACCATTCCAGGTTGCCGTCGCTGTCGAGCATGATCACCGCGTCTTTCAGTGCGGCGGTGGACTCCTGCACCCGGTCGATCACCGCTTGCAGGCGCCCGCGTACACGCTGGTCGCGGCGTTGCAAGTGGTAGATGCTGTCGAACACCTCGCCCCACAGGCCGTAGCCGTCGGGTGGTGCTTCGTCGGGTTTGTGCTGGCGCAGCCATTCGTGCAGGCGCAGCAGTTGCTTGAGGGTCCAGCCCAGGTAAAGGCCCAGGCCGACGGCCAGGCTCCAGCCGTAATAGCCGCTGACCAGGCCCACCAGCAGGCAGCCGGTGATCAACAGGAGCATGTGGCGGATCAGGGTGCCATGCCAGTTTTGGTTCACTTAAACACGCGTCCTTTCAGCTGTCTGGGCAGTTCGGGCTGGCTCAGCCTTTGGTGGAAAACCGGTAGCCGGTGCCGCGCACGGTTTGTACCAGATTCTCGTAAGCGTCGCCCAAGGCTTTGCGCAGGCGGCGGATATGCACGTCGACGGTGCGCTCCTCCACATACACGTTGCCGCCCCAGACCTGGTCCAGCAGTTGGCCGCGGGTGTAGGCGCGCTCCTGGTGGGTCATGAAGAATTGCAGCAGGCGGTATTCGGTGGGGCCCATCTCGGCGGGTTTGCCGTCGATGGTTACGCGGTGGCTGATCGGGTCAAGGATCAGGCCGTCGACTTCGATAGGCGCTTCACCATCGGTGGGGCCGGCACGGCGCAGAACGGCTTTCAGACGGGCGACCAGTTCCCGTGGGGAAAAGGGCTTGGTGATGTAGTCATCGGCGCCGACTTCCAGGCCCTGGATCTTGTTGTCCTCTTCGCCCTTGGCGGTGAGCATGATGATCGGGATATCCCCGGTCAGCTCGTCACGCTTGAGGCGGCGGGCCAGTTCGATGCCGGAGGTGCCGGGCAGCATCCAGTCCAGCAGGATCAGGTCCGGCTTGCGGTCGACGATAATGGCATGGGCCTGCTGGGAGTTCTCCGCCTCCAGGCAGTCATAGCCGGCCATTTCCAACGCAACGGCGATCATCTCGCGAATGGGCGCTTCGTCGTCAACGATCAGAATGCTCCTGCCAACCATGCTAAATCCTCTTGTCATTTAACTGTCTTGCGCCGCATTAGATAACGGAATTATTGCAGTCGTGTGACAGTAATTTAGTCGCCTGGGCAATCCTTGCCTCTCTGGACTACGCTTTGGGTCCGAATCCTGACAACCACAAAAGGAAGGTTCCCATGACTCACAGTACTTTTTCCTGGAAAGCCCTGCTGGTAACGGCCGCGTTAACGCTGCCGACACTGGCGTTTGCGGCAGACCCGGCGATGACCAAGGACGGGATGCTGGTGGACCACAACGGCATGACCCTCTACACCTTTGCCAAGGACGCTGATGGCAAATCCATGTGCAACGACAAGTGCGCCACCAACTGGCCGCCGTTGATGGCCGAATCCACCGACAAGCCCATGGGCAAGTGGACCGTGATCACCCGTGACGACCAGAAAAGCCAGTGGGCCTACAGCGGCAAGCCGCTCTACACCTTCATCATGGACAAGAAGGCCGGTGACATGACCGGCGAAGGCAAAATGGACGGGGCGTGGAAGGTCGCCAAGCCTTGATGTGAGCCGGATAAGGGTGAGGGGCCTGGCCTCTCACCGAAACCCGTAGTCCGCGACAATCCCGACAAAAATCGCCAACCCGGCCCAGTGGTTGTGCAAAAACGCCTTGAAGCATTTGAGCCGGTCCTTGTCCCGGGTGTACCAGAACTCCCAGGCAAAACACCCGGCCGCCGCCAGCAAGCCCAGGTGGAACCAGCCGCCCAGCTCAAAACGCATCCCCGCCAGCCACAGGCACACCAGTGCCAGGCCCTGCAGGGTCAGGATGATCACCCGGTCGGCATCGCCGAACAGAATCGCGGTGGATTTGACCCCGATTTTCAGGTCATCGTCGCGATCGGTCATCGCGTAGTACGTGTCGTATCCCACCGTCCACAACAGGTTGGCGATGTACAACAGCCATGCCGCGGCGGGCAGGCTGCCCGTCTCGGCGGTGAACGCCATCGGCATGCCCCACGAGAACGCGGCGCCCAATACCACCTGCGGGTAATAGGTGTAGCGCTTCATGAACGGGTAGCTGGCCGCCAGCGCGAGGCCGCCCAGAGACAGCCAGATCGTCATGGAGTTGGTCAGCAACACCAGCAGGAAACTGATGACCATCAGCACCGCGAAGAACACCAGGGCCTCTTTCGAGCTGATCCTGCCGCTGACCAGCGGGCGCTGCTCGGTGCGTTTCACATGGCCGTCGACCTTGCGATCGGCCCAGTCATTGATGACGCAACCGCCGGCCCGGGTGAGTACCACGCCGAGCACGAAGATCAGGATATTGAGCAGCGATGGCGAACCCTTGCCGGCTATCCACAGCGCCCACAGCGTGGGCCATAGCAGCAGGTAAATGCCGATGGGCTTGTCCATGCGCGTCAACTGGATGAAGTCCCAGGCCCTTGGGTTCAGGTGATTCAGGGATTTGAGCAGGCGCTGGTACATCAGAAACGCTCCGGATGGTCGTGCACGGCTTGCCACAGGGTGGGCAGGAAGATCTCGGCCACCAGCACGCTCAGCGGCCCGCGGTCGAAGCGCGAGCGGCGTGCCCACAGGTGATCGGCCTGGTCCGCCGGGGGCAGCCATTCCCGTGGGTAGCGGCGTACCTCGATGGCCTGGCGCGTGAAGGCGTGGTCACAAAACAGCAATTCCCCGAGAGACCGGCTGCCCAACTCATCCATGTGCAAGCCGTCGCCCTGCAAGGCGCTGCGGGCCGCCACGCTGCGGGCAAACACCCACGGCTGGCCATGGCCACGCAAATACACCTCGCGCACCCAGCCGATGCTGGCGGCGGGCAAGTCCAGGGTGGCGCATTCGTCGTCTCGCAGTGGCTGCCAGCCTTCGAACAACGGCGTCACGCTGAAGCCATCGTCGGATAGGCGCGTCAGGCGCCGGGTCAGCGAACCTTCATCGAACAGCCAGTTGAGTGTCAGCGGCGCGGGCAGTGGGCTCAGAAGGCTCTGGGTCAGCCATCGGCAAGCATCGGGAAGGGCGTTTGAATGCGGCACGGAGGGTCATTATTGGCAGTTAATGAGGCGGCGAGCTTACCATGGTGCCCTGGACTTTTGCCGGAGTGCGCCAGGCCCATGCGTCGATCATGCTTGCATCTGCGCCTGCTGATCAGTACAAAACGCCCTGAGCCGCACGGCAAGGTCGCATCTATCGACCGTCGGCCAACGCGCCTGGACCTGAGGAAACAAGTAATGAAGAAGTGGCAATGTGTCGTCTGTGGCCTGATCTACGACGAGAAAGACGGATGGCCGGATGACGGCATCGCGCCGGGCACCCTGTGGCAGGACGTCCCCGAAGACTGGCTGTGCCCGGACTGCGGCGTGGGCAAAATGGATTTCGAAATGATCGAAATCGGCTGATTGCTGATTTAAATCGCAATTCAAGAACCGTACTACAAGGAGAAAGGAATGAACGCACCTGTCGTGATCGTCGGCACGGGGTTGGCCGGTTACAACCTGGCTCGGGAGTTTCGCAAGCTCGATAGCGAAACCCCGCTGTTGCTGATCACCGCAGATGACGGGCGCTCCTACTCCAAGCCCATGCTCTCCACAGGCTTTGGCAAGAACAAGGAAGCCGATGGCCTGAGCATGGCTGAACCGGGCGCCATGGCCGAGCAACTGAAGGCCGAAGTGCGTACCCACACCCGCATCAGTGGCATCGACCCGGGCCACAAGCGCTTGTGGATCGGTGAGGAAGCGGTGGCCTATCGCGACCTGATCCTGGCCTGGGGCGCAGAAACCGTGCGGGTGCCGGTACAGGGCGACGCCGCCGAGCTGATTTTCCCGATCAACGACCTCGAAGACTACGCACGCTTTCGTGCCGCTGCGGCCGGAAAACGCCGGGTGCTGTTGCTGGGGGCCGGGCTGATCGGCTGCGAGTTCGCCAACGACCTGATCCTCGGCGGCTACGAGATCGACCTGGTGGCGCCGTGCGAGCAAGTCATGCCGACCCTGCTGCACCCGGCAGCCGCCGCAGCGGTGCAGGCCGGTCTGGAAGGCCTGGGGGCGCGTTTCCACCTGGGCCCGGTGCTCAATCGCCTGCAGCGCACCGCTGACGGCCTGGAAGCCCACTTGTCTGATGGCGAAGTGATCCAGTGTGACCTGGTGGTGTCTGCCATCGGCCTGCGCCCCCGTGTCGACCTGGCCGCCGCTGCCGGCTTGCAGACCAACCGCGGGATTATGGTGGACCGCCACCTCAAGACCTCCCACGCCAACATCTACGCCCTGGGCGACTGCGCCGAGGTCGATGGCCTGAACCTGCTGTACGTAATGCCCCTGATGAGCTGCGCCCGCGCCCTGGCCCAGACCCTGGCGGGTAACGCGACGGCCGTCAGCTACGGCCCTATGCCCGTCACGGTAAAAACCCCGGTCTGCCCGCTGGTCGTCTCGCCACCGCCACGGGGCACCGAAGGCGTGTGGAGCGTCGAAGGGCAGGGCGGCGACATCAAGGCCCTGTGCCGCGACGCCAGCGGCCGCCTGCTGGGTTATGCCCTGACCGGCACGGCCGTGATGGAAAAACTGGCCCTCAACAAAGAACTTCCGCCGCTGCTGGCGTAAATGCTGGTCGTTCTGTCGGAATAAGCATCATTTTGACCGTAGAAAGGTCGCCGTGAGACTGGCGCAGGCCCCGATGGCATGCCATCCTCACTCCCGTCTGCCGCAGAGTAGAGCCTGCGGCGCCTTGGGCGCTGCTCCGATAGAGAGCAGCACGGACATAACAACAAAAAACCGTCAAAGAGGCTTCACTTATGCGTAAACCAGAACTCGCAGCCGCTATTGCAGAAAAAGCAGACCTGACCAAAGAACAGGCCAACCGCGTACTCAACGCCGTACTTGAAGAAATCACCGGCGCGCTGCATCGCAAGGACAGCGTCACCCTGGTGGGCTTCGGCACCTTCCTGCAGCGCCACCGCGGCGCCCGCACAGGCAAAAACCCGCAAACGGGCGAGCCGGTGAAAATCAAGGCGAGCAACACCGTTGCGTTCAAGCCAGGCAAGTCGCTTAAAGACAGCGTCAATCCGTAAGTCATGTAGAACGCGCTACGCACATGCGAGTGTGAGCGCGGGATAAAAAATGGGCACGCCGACTGGGTCGGGTGCCCATTTTTTGTGGGTGGGCAATCCTTGCTCAATCGTTGAGCTTCAAGCTGTCCACTCGTTCTCAATACACCATTGCTGTACATCCGCAATTAGTTGCGCCGATACCGGTTGCAGATTGGGGAGTTTTTTCTCGTATTTCTTAATACTTTCAACAAAAAATGTAATGAATGCCGCACCTATTAATTTGCGCTGAGCAGCTATGTCTTTTTTCAGTGGAACAAAATCTTCCTCGTCCATGGCGATATCCAGACCGAACATTTTGTCTTTTGCGTAATAACGGCAAAATGTTTTTCGTTCCAGGTTCTTCGGCAGGCATCGCATGCAGACCGCCAGTTCCCAGTCGAGGGTGGGATACTTTTTTTCAAGAATCTCACTCAGGCCATTTAGCTCGTCGGTGATTTCAAAGACCTTTGTCCAACTCGGTGAGTCCGATGTCGTATCGACTCGCATAAAGTATTCCTTATGTCAGTGCCTGCATTTGTTGCCCGGGGGTAGTTTTCCTCGGCGTTTAAAATATTTTCCGATTTTTAATCTTTCCCATACCTGCATATTGCCCTTCGTCGGTGCTGCCATAACCCTTTTGTAGGCAAGATTTTTGGATTTCAGCCACTTTTGGGTATATCGCCGATTCGGATTGACGGTTTCACCGACTTTCCAAACTTCACCTTTTTTCAAATAGACTTGGCCTATTGGCTTTTTATGGCCCCATGCCATCTCGTCATAAAAGCCGTCCTTTTTCGCAATCAGGTAATAAAGCTCGGGGGCCAGTCCCCATGGATCAATCCAGGATATTGGATTGGGGGCGTACTGATAAAAATTGAGCCCGCCGTCAAACTCAATCGGATCCGGTGTCGTAAACCGTCCCACGTCCGGATCATAAAACCTGAAAGTATTGAAATGCAGCCCCGTCTCCCGGTCCAGATACTGCCCCTGAAAGCGCAGGTTCTGTTCTTCGATGTAGTACGGCTCGCGCACTTCCTCAACCGTATTGCCCCACACACGATATGTCGCGCGCCAGACATTATGCCCGTCAGCTTCAGTCAGTTGCTCCGGCAGTCCGTTGAGGTCGTTGTGGTAGTAGCGGATTTTCTGCAGCGGCCCGGTGCCGTCAACGCGAGCCAAGGGTTCGCTGCCTTCATCTTCATAGATGTAAAGACTGGTCTGGCTGTGTTTATGCTCCTGCAATAACCGCAGCCCATCCCAGGTAAACCGGGTTTCCCCCAGGGGATAGCCGTCGTTGCCATGTTCGGTTTTCTCAATGCGTCGGCCCAACGGGTCGTAGATCATCCTGACTACGCTGCCGTTTTCATTGCGCACTTCAATCAGCCGGCTTTCTGCATCGTAGGCGAAGCGTTGCAAGCCACGCGCTGCGCTGCGTTTTTCGATCATCCGACCGAACGCGTCATAGCGATAACGCTTGTCCTGATAGGTCAGCAGTTTGTTATGCACGACCAGCCCAGCGCCTGACTGCGGGCCATCCAGCAGGTTGGCGGCGGCATCGTAGGCAAACGTTTCGCGCTGGCCGTGCAGGCTGTCCTGGCTGGCGATGATGCGGCCAGTGGCATCGTAGTGCAGCAGTTGGCGATGTTGTATGGCAGATTGCTGGTCGAACTTGCCGACCAAGTTGTCGGCAGGGTCATACTCGAACTGCTTTTGCGCTGTCGCTGGCATCAACGATGGCAGGCCTGTAAGGCGGTGTTGGCGTGAGCGTAGACGGCCGCTGCGGTCATACTCACTGCGGGTGCTGAGTCGGCCTTGGGTGCGCAGTACTTCGCGGTGCAGGCGGTCGCGTTCAAAGTCGCTGATGACCTGGCCGTCGAGATTGACCTGATGCAAGTGACCGCTGCCGTAGTACAGGCGATTGAGCCAGCGTCCGTCGGGTATCTGGGTCTGGATAAGATTACCGAGTTCGTCGTAGTGGTGCTGCAGGGTGCCCATAGAACTCTGTTCGGCAAGCATTTGGCCGAGGGCGTCGTAAGCGAAACCAAGGGCTTGGGTATTGCCCAGCAGGTCGGTGAAGGTGACGGCGGTGAGCTGGTCCAGCGGGTCGTAGGCGTAGTCGGTGCGCCCATCGTCGGTGGTTTTGGCGATCAGCCGACCTACTGCGTCACGTTCCATTTGATGGACAATGGGCGCTGGCGGCGTCTCGGGAACCAGGCCTAGCCCGTTGCCGTAGGGGGCCGGAGTGGCGGTCACCGTGGTGATATGGTCCAGTGGATTGTAGGTGTAGCTTTTGGCACTGCCATCGAGGTCTTGCTGCTCAGTCAGCCGATCCCCGGCGTCCCAGGCAAAGAGATAACGTTCGCCGTTCTCGTTGGTCAGTGCTTGCAGGCGCCCATAGCTGTCATAGCCGAACTTCACCTGCCGGCCATGAGCGTCGGAGCGCAGGCTTATCTGGCCACGTCGATTGTGCTGGTAGAGCGTGGTATGTCCGGCAGGGTCGGTGTACCCCACGAGTTGGCCGCTGACATCGCGTTGAAACAGCTCGATGCGACCGTCCGGCAGTTGGTTGCTGAGTAAGCGCCCCTGGAGGTCGTAGCTGAATTGAGTGCGCTCGCCAAGCGCGTCGGTGATCACCTGCAGATAGCCGCGCTCGTCGTAGCTGAAACGCGTGGGATAACCCGAGCAATCAATGTGTTCGACCAATTGCCCGAACGGATTCCAACGCAGTTTTTTGCTTTTACCGGAGGCGTCGATGATTTCCACGACCTGGCCGTGGGCGTCATAGCGATAGCGGGTGATGTGGCCCAACGGGTCGGTTTCGGCAACGCAATTGCCGCGAGGATCATAGCGATACTGCCAACTGTTGCCGGCGGCGTCGGTCTCCACCAGGGGTAACGCCCAGTGTTCAAGCCACAACGTTGAATCGCTGCGGCCCAACGGGTCCGTTTCGCCGATCAGGTTGCCGGCGTCATCATGCTTGTATTCATAGCGTCCACCTTGCGGGTCGGTGGCGCTGAGAAGTTGGCGTTCGTCATTCCACTCGAACAGCCAGGTTTGCCCCAGCTTATCGCTGTATTGAATGATCTGGTGCTGAGTATTCCAATGTCGGGTGCTGACGCGCTGTAAGCCGTCGATGATACGGGTGAGGCCCGCCTTCAAGTCATAGTCGAACTGGTAGGAGTCACCTTCATCGGTCCAGTGTCGGACGACTCGCCACTCTGAGTTTTCAATCAGTGCCCATTCATAGAAGCACCGCAACCCGGTGGGTAACTGATGCTCCACCATCCGGTGCCCGGCATCGTACGTGAAGCGCCGCTGCACCTGGCCAGAGGCATCGCGCACCTCTGCCAGATTGGCCCTGGCGTCATAGCCGTAGCTGACGAGCACTTCGCGACGTTGATCTGGGAATAGGCGTTCGACGCGAGTGACGTGCTCATGTTCGCGTATCAACTCGACCTGCACCAAGTCGAAGGTATCGCGCAGGCGTACCAGGCGTCCGGCCTGGTCGTAGTCGAGATGAATGCGGTTGTCGTTGCGGTCGCCAAGTTGAATCAGGCGCAGCAGCGACGGGTTGGCTGTGGGCTCAAACAAACGATATAGGCCGTCGTCACTTTCAATCAGCAACTGCCCGTTGAGGTGCCGACGCACAGAGAGCCCTTCGCCGGGGCTGAACACCGCCCCCCCCAACGGGATCGAGCCCATGTCGATAGGGCGCCCCTGCTCGTCGGTGTAGACCAGCGCTTCACCGCCTTCTGGATGAGGTTGGATTTCGACGCATACTTCATAAGCCACACTCCAGCCTGTACCGAACAGTGTGCCTGGGCGTTCGTCGCGGCTGTTGTAGAAGCGTTGCCAGTCAATCGGCAGGATGGCGGGCAGTACAAAATCCAGTTCATCGGTGCCGCCCAGCACCTTCGCTCCCGTTGCAGCATGCACCGGATTCGACGAGCCCATGGCAGCGTTGGTCATCGCGTCCATCGCGCTGCTGACGGCCATCGAAGTAGCCCCGCCAATCAGCATGCACGGCAACTTGCTGAAGAACTTGCCCTTGCCGCCCTTGAGCATCAGTAACGCGGTGACCGCCAACCCCACGCCCGGCGTCTTGCCACTGCGTATTTCCCGCACCACCACTGACCCGCCGCCAATGGTCACGTTCGATGAAATCAACCCGGACGACACCACTGTTGCATCGCAGGTACTACGATCACCACTGCGCACCGCAGGCTGGCCATTGATCGTGACCTTATCCGAACCCTCGGCCAGGAACTGCGGAGGCATCGGTGGATGCTTCATGCAGGTGACCAAGTCCAGAGGCTTGGGCACGGCTCCTGGTGTGGGAGTAGCCACCGTGGGGCGCCACATTTGGGAGAAGAAGCTCTCGGCCATATCCAGATAACTGGCTTCTGGTTCGGGTGCGGGTTCTTCCAGTTCGGTTCCGGCTGGCGCGACATGCGAGCTGATCGCCCCCGCGGCACGTGCGGCGGGAAGGTTGTTGGTCAGGGTATCGGTGGCACCGGTGAGAATATTCGCCTGTACCGTGGGCGGAAACAGGGCGTTGCTGAAGCTGTCGCATAAATTGGTGAGGCCTTTGTCCGCCCCGCTCTTGCTCATGAGAAGGCCGACAACTGTGCCCACCACTGCGCCGAGCAGGACGCATCCGAGTCCGCCGGTAGCGACGGTGATACCGGTAGCAGCCACCACGGCAGCAGTCGCTACTGCAGTGATCGCGATATTGGCCGCCACCTCCAACACACCGCCGAGGATGTCGGCCATCATTGAGGTGTGGGAGAGCGCGTCGCCCATGCGAGCGGCCCATAGAGCATCAGACATGCATGGTGCCCATCAGGAAATCGCGTCGAACGACAATGAGTTTTTGATCGTCGCCCAGTGCGCCGCCTCGGCATCGCCCAGCTTGTCTGCCTTCACATAACTCAAGGCGAGCATCTTGCGTGTGCCCGGGATTACCAGAGCCAGTTGGTACTGGAACACCTTGTCACTGCCCTTGCTGAACTGGCTGCGGAGCTCTATGCCTTCTACTTCCTTTGTTGCACCTAGACGGACACCGACGCCCGGTTGATAGCGCAAATCCTGCACCTGTTTTTCCAGGCGTTTGAGCTGTTCGTCGAAGTTGCTGTGCAGGGTTTCGCCATCGGTGAGGAAGCTGCGGCTGATGATCAAGGAAGTGCCCAGCTCGGGGAACTTGAGGATATTGATCGTAGCGTCCTGCAGCTCGCCGGCCGGCAGTTGGAACTGAAATTCGTTAATTCGGTACGTCATGGAAAACAGGTCTCGTCAGGAGCTTTTAGGCGCGGGGAACGCGGCTTTGATATTGGCGTCGATGCTGGCTTTCATGCCCTGACCATCGGGTGTTGCGCCGGGGCCGCCGCCGTTGTTCAGGTGCAGGACGCCGCCGGTATTGAATTCGGCATCGCCGCTGGCGTGGAAGCTGATATTTACGCCACTCAGGTTGATCTGCCCGCTGGCGTTCAACTCCAGGATGCTTTTACCGCAGACCAATCGCAGGTTTTCGCCCACTTCAATCACGTAGCTCTGGCTGATGCTGTCGGTCTTTCTCTGGCCCACCGAGAGGATGTCTTGATGCTTGACGATGCGCACTCGATTGTTCCCAATCGTCACCGTCTCGTTATGCCCAATACTCTTGTTCCGGTCATGCCCCACCGAATGGCTTTCATCCACCTCCACTACGATGTCCTGATTACGCTCGGCATGGATGTACAGCTGCTCCAACCCCTTCTTGTCCTCCATGCGGATTTCATTGAAGTTGGCCGGCGTGCCGCCTTTGCTGGAGCGGCTTTTCATCCCGCTTTGGGTGGCGTTTTCCGGCAGATCGTAAGGCACGGTCTGCTCGGCGTTGTACACGCGGCCGGTGATGATCGGCCGGTCCGGATCGCCTTCCAGGAAGCTCACGATCACTTCCTGGCCGATCCGTGGGATCTGCATCGAGCCCCAGTTTTTTCCGGCCCAGGACTGCGATACGCGAATCCAGCATGAGCTGTTTTCGTTGGA
This sequence comes from Pseudomonas sp. P7758, assembly GCF_013386485.1. Taxonomy (NCBI): domain Bacteria; kingdom Pseudomonadati; phylum Pseudomonadota; class Gammaproteobacteria; order Pseudomonadales; family Pseudomonadaceae; genus Pseudomonas; species Pseudomonas sp. P7758. The sequence goes on from NZ_JACARS010000027.1 coordinate 14,478, forward strand.
CTGGTCGTGGCGGTCCCAATAGAAATGCACCTTGACCCGGCCATATTGGTCGGTCCAGATTTCCTCGTCCTTGGGGCCCACCACCAGCGCGGTCTGCGGGCCTTTGACGATGGGCCGGTAGGTGTTGGCCAGTGGGCGGAAACTCTGTTGTGCGTCGATGCAGGTAAGGGTGCTTTCGAACTGCGCCGAAGGCGCGCCACCGCCGCTTTCGAGGCTTTCCTGGGAGATGTAGTAGCGGGCGCCGACGATCAGGTATTCGCGGTTCTGGTCGCGGCGACTGAAGCCGGTGAGGCTGAACAGGTGGCCGGAACCCAGGCCGCGCGCATTGCCGCTGAACTCCACTTGTTCGTGCAGGGTTTGCAGGGCTTCGATGCGGGTGCGGGCGTAGTGTTCGCCGTCTTCGCTTTTGACGTAGGTGCCGGGGTAGTCGTATAGCGGGTAGTCGCCGGCGGTGTGCGGGCGCGGCATGGCCGAGCGTACGTCGATGCTCGCGCTGGGACGCTGGAAGTCGTAGTCGTTGAGCTCAAGGGAGCCGGGTTGTACTTCCTGTGCCAGGTGCCAGTTGTGCATATGGTCGCGTTCGCGCTGCTGCTCGTCCTTGGGGTAGTAAGGCACCGAGGCGTAGCCGGGCACGTTGGCGTGGGCACCGTAGGCATCGGCCAGCACCAGCACGTGGCGGTCCTGCTCGTGGCGGAAGAAGTAGTAGATGCCTTCCTGTTCCATCAGGCGGCTGACGAAATCGAAGCTGGTCTCGCGGTACTGCACGCAGTATTCCCACTCGCGGTACGGGCGGCTCAAGGCGTCTTCGAAGTCGGAAAAACCCAGGTCGCGAAACACCTGCTTGATGATCTGCGGGATGCTCAGGTTCTGGAAAATCCGGCAGTCGGAGGTGCGGCTCAGCAGCCACAACCACGGGCGCAAAGTCACCTGATAGCTGGCGAACTGGCCCTGGTCGATGTTCTGGCTGCAGCGGGCGACGATGCCGTGGAAGTGCCGCTCGCCACCGTCCGCCAGTTGCAGGTTCAGGCTCATGGGCTTGCCCAGCAACTGGTTGAGGTCGATGTTGGCGTCCAGCGAGGTCAGCTGCAGTTCGAAATTGAACAGCCGACCCAGCTCTTCGCCGCCACCCATTTCATTGAGCAGCAGCACATCCGGCCCCAGGGGGCTGGTGATCTTGGCCAGGCGTGAGGCTTGGTTGAATAACATCGGTTAACCCGTAAATAGCGTAATAACTGTAGGAACCGGCTCCAACTATGGGAGCGGGCTTGCTCGCGAACGCGGTGAATCAGTCACCGGATGCATCAACTGATACGCCGTCTTCGCGAGCAAGCCCGCTCCCACAGTTTTGATCGCATTCCGTCAGGTCAATCGTTGAAGTCGTAGTGCAATTCGTTATCCCGCGTGCTGATCCGCACCCCCGCCAGCGCCTTGCCTTCGAGCATGCGGGTGAGGAATTCGCGGCTCATGTCCGGCAGCAGGCTGTTGGTGAGGATGGTGTCGATCATCCGCCCGCCGCTTTCGGTTTCGGTGCAGCGGGACACGATCAGGTCGACCACGTCGTCGTCGTAATCGAAGGCGACTTTGTGAGTGTTCTCCACGCGCTTCTTGATGCGGTTGAGTTGCAGGCGGGTGATCGCTTTCAGCATCTCGTCGCTCAGCGGGTAGTACGGAATGGTCACCAAGCGGCCGAGCAGCGCCGGCGGGAAAATCTCCAGCAGCGGCTGGCGCAGGGCCTTGGCGATTTCCTCGGGCTCGGGGATGTTCGCCGGGTCTTTGCAGACCTGGGAAATCAGCTCGGTACCGGCGTTGGTGGTCAGCAGGATCAAGGTGTTCTTGAAGTCGATCACCCGGCCTTCGCCGTCTTCCATTACGCCCTTGTCGAACACCTGGAAGAAGATTTCATGCACGTCCGGGTGGGCTTTTTCCACCTCGTCCAGCAGCACCACGCTGTAGGGTTTGCGCCGCACGGCTTCGGTCAGCACGCCACCTTCGCCATAGCCGATGTAGCCCGGTGGCGCACCCTTGAGGGTGGACACGGTGTGGGCTTCCTGGAACTCGCTCATGTTGATGGTGATCACGTTCTGCTCACCGCCGTACATGGCTTCGGCCAGGGCCAGGGCGGTTTCGGTCTTGCCCACGCCGGAGGTGCCGGCGAGCATGAACACGCCAATCGGCTTGCTCGGGTTGTCGAGGCCGGCGCGGGAGGTCTGGATGCGCTTGGCGATCATCTGCAAGGCGTGGTCCTGGCCGATGATGCGTTTCTTCAGGTGCTGGTCGAGGTTGAGCACCGTCTCCAGTTCGTTGCGAGCCATGCGGCCCACCGGGATGCCGGTCCAGTCGGCGACCACCGAGGCCACCGCTTGGTAGTCTACGGTCGGCAGGATCAGTGGGGTTTCGCCTTGCAGGGTGCTGAGGCGTTGTTGCAGGTCTACCAATTGGGCACGCAATTGATCATCGCCGCTGTCCACGACACCGGATTTTTCACGCAACGTCGCACGGGTGGCGAGCAACTCATCCACCAGGGTTTTCTCTTCGGCCCAACGGGCTTCCAGGGTGGCCAGGCGCTCGCGTTCGGCGTTCAGCAGCGCTTCGCTGTTGGTCTGGCGCGCACCGATGGCGATGCCGATCGCATGCTCGCGGGCGATGATTTGCAGCTCGGTTTCCAGCGCCTCGATTCGACGGCGGCTGTCGTCGACTTCCGCCGGCACCGCGTGCAGGCTGATGGCGACGCGGGCGCAGGCGGTGTCCAGCAGGCTCACGGACTTGTCCGGCAACTGGCGCGCCGGAATGTAGCGGTGGGACAGCTTCACCGAAGCTTCCAAGGCTTCATCGAGAATTTGCACCTGATGGTGTTTTTCCATGGTCGAGGCCACGCCGCGCATCATCAGCAACGCCTTGTCTTCCGACGGCTCGGCCACTTGCACCACCTGGAAGCGACGGGTCAGGGCCGGGTCTTTTTCGATGTGCTTCTTGTACTCGGCCCAGGTGGTGGCGGCCACGGTACGCAAGGTGCCGCGGGCGAGGGCGGGTTTAAGCAGGTTGGCCGCGTCACCGGTCCCGGCGGCGCCACCGGCACCTACCAGGGTGTGGGCTTCGTCGATAAACAGGATGATTGGTTTCGGCGAGGCCTGGACGTCTTCGATGACCTGGCGCAGGCGCTGTTCGAACTCGCCTTTCATGCTGGCGCCGGCTTGCAGCAGGCCCACATCCAGGCTGCGCAGTTCCACATCTTTCAGCGCGGGTGGTACGTCGCCGGCGACGATGCGCAGGGCGAAGCCTTCGACCACGGCGGTCTTGCCGACGCCGGCTTCACCGGTAAGGATCGGGTTGTTCTGGCGGCGACGCATGAGGATGTCCACCAGTTGGCGGATCTCTTCGTCACGCCCGACGATCGGGTCGAGCTTGCCGCTGCGGGCCTGTTCGGTCAGGTCGACGGTGAAGCGCTTGAGGGCTTCCTGCTTGCCCATCGCGCTCGGGGCCATGGCGCCGCTGGCTTCGCCCGGTACTGCACCGGCATTGAAACCGTCGCTGGCACTCAATGCATTTTCGGGCGAGTCGCCGACGTATTCATCAAAGCGTTCGCTCAGGGCTTCGGCCTTGATCTTGTCGAACTCACCGGACAAGCCCAGCAGCGCATGGCGCAGGCTCGGCGTCTTGAGAATCCCCAGCACCAGGTAACCGGTGCGCACCTGGCTTTCACCAAACATCAGGCTGCCGTAGACCCAGCCGCGCTCGACCGCTTCTTCCACATGGGACGACAAGTCAGTGATCGACGTCGAGCCACGGGGCAGGCGGTCCAGGGCTTCGGTCAGGTCGCGGGCCAGGCGTGCCGGCTCGACATTGAACTGTCGAATGATGCGGTGCAGGTCAGAGTCCTGCAGTTGCAGCAACTGGTGAAACCAGTGGGCCAGTTCCACGTACGGGTTGCCCCGCAGCTTGCAGAACACGGTGGCGGCTTCGATGGCCTTGTAGGCCACGCTGTTGAGTTTGCCGAACAGTGCGGCGCGACTGATTTCACCCATGCTCTGGATTCCTTGAGGTGTTGGCGTGTTCGGCGTAATGCCGGGCCAGGATTAGGTCGTTGGCGTCATGCTCGGGTTGGCCGAGCCAGGTGTTGAAGCCCAGGCGGAACTGGCCGTTGAGTTGCAGGGCCGGCACTTCCGGTTGTTGCAGAACCAGGTTCAGGTCCCAGTCCAGTTCGTGGCCCAGGTACTCGGCGACCCACGCCACCAGCTCGTTGAACGGCTGGCTGCCGGGCAGCATGCCCATGTAGTCATCGAGCTTCAGCGGGCCCAGGCGAATGCGGAATTTATGCTGGCGGTCCCACACGTGGCTGCCCAGGCAAAAGTCCACGCCCAGCTGGTTGGCGCTGACACTCACGCGGCTGCGTTCGGGCAGCTCGAGCCATTGGCCGACGTACTCTTCGATCTCCACCGGCAGGCCGAAGTACTCGCCGAGAATCGCCTTCAGGCCGTCCGGATAGCGGGTTTGTGCCGACAGGTGGCCGCTGTAATGCAGCTTCGCCGTGTCGGGGATCAGGCCCTGGTTGAGCAGGCTCGGGGTGCCGCGACCGCTCAATGCGGCGAGGCGCGCCGACCAGTAGTCATCGTCCGGGCGATCATGGCTGACGGTAGGCCGCGCCTCGGCCCAGGCGCGATAAAACAGGGTCAACAGGCGGTGGTGGAACACATCCAGGAAGCGCTTGCTGGTGCTGTCGGCGTTGTTGCGTTGGCGCTCCCGCACGTACTCGGTGATGTGCAGCGGCAGCGGGCCGTTGGGGCCGCCGAGGCCGAAGAAGAACTGCTCCAGCCGTGCCGGCTGGCCTTCAGCCCCAGGTTCGACCGAGGCCAGTGTGGCCGGCGCAAAGGTGCAATCGGCCTGTTGCCCGAGACGCAGCGGGTCATCCGCCAGGCGCAGGGAATGCCCCAGGCGTGGCAGGTTCGGCGATTCGCACTCGATGCGCCGCAGCGCCTGGAAGAAGTCATATTCCCAGGGCTCCTGATGCATCGCATCCAGGGTACTCACAGGGTCGGACGGCGTCCGGGCTTGGCTTTCCATCGCATGATCTCGCCGCGTTCGGTGGTACGGATCACCGTCTCGGTAAAACTGTTGATCGACACATAGCGTGCCAGGAACCGTTCAAACACCGCACCGAGCAGGAACACGCCGGTGCCGCGGAACGCGTTTTCATCAAATTCCAGAGTGATCTCAAGGCCGCGGCCAAACACGATCGGGCCGGGCATCGGCAGGCGCCGGGTCACCGCCTTGCTGCTGACTTCCCGCAGGCCTTCGATCTGCAATTGCAGGGCGGCGTCGTTGCTGTCGCCATACAGGCGCAGCAGTTCACGCAGCGCGGCGGCGCCCTGGCCTTGCTCGCTCAGCGACAGGTAGTTCAACGACAACTGGCTGATCAGGCGCCAGGCCTTGGCGTCATGGGCATGGCTGGCGCGCGGGCGGCTTGGCCCGGCGACGCAGCGCACGGCCAAGACCGGCGCACTGTCGGCCAGGGTGAAGTCGGTCTTGCCGTTGCCCACGCTCATGAACAGCGGCAAGTCGCGGTTGGTGCACAGTGCGGTCACGCCCAGTTGGCGCAGGTCATGGCGGTACGGCGCTTGTTGGGTGTCTACCAGGCTGACGAAGGTTTCGCTGCCCACATAGGTGGAGCGCGGCCCGTTGCGGCGCTGGTCGCTGGACAACACGCGGGGTTCGCGACGCACTGTGTAGTAAGCCTGGTCACGGCCATAGCGCGACGGATCGCGTACCGCGTAGAACGGCAGGAACGGCTGCTCCGGTCCGGTGCCGTGGCCCGTGATGCCGCTCAAGGAGTGAATCTCGAAATCCATCGGTCGCGTGCGGTCGGCGATCACATGGTGTTCGTTGACCCGCTCGGACAAGTGAATCCGGTCCACACGCTTGGGAAACAGGTTGATTGCCGGGGTGCAGAACGGCACGAACTGCGCCTTGCCGACGCTGCCTTCCAGGCTTGGATCGTGACGGTCGAACAGCACGATCAGTTCCAGTTCCTGGCCGTCACAGCGTTTGACTGCACGGCTCAGTTCAGCGAATTCGACGAACAGAAAACGGTGGGGCAGGGCGAAGTATTCCTGGAGCAAGCGATAGCCCTGGAACGCCCGCGGCACCACCGGCATCGCCGCATCGGCGTCATCGAAACCCCGGGAGCGCAAGGCATCCGGCGGCAGGCGCTCAACCCAGTCACCACCGGGCTTGCGCGCGAACACCGCGCAGGCATTGCCCAGCAGTTGTTCGTAGAGGCGGAACGGTTGCTCGTCGGCACCGCTGAGGTACAGCGGCAAGTTATCCAGGGCGAGGCTGTTGAACGGCAGCTCGGCGCCGGTACGCAAGGTCAGGCGCAGGCCGGCCTTGGCCTTGGGTTCGCTGGCAGCCAAACGCCCGAGCACGGCGGACGGGTTGCCGAAGTACTCGGCCTGGGCGACCTGCAACGGCCACAGCGTCACCGGGTGCGCGGTGCGGTATTCGCAGCAGGTCTGGGTTTCGCGGCCCAAGGCGGCGCGCAGGACGGTGTCGCGGGGCAGTGGAAAACCACTGGCCAGGGAGCCTTCATCGGGGTCGGCCTGCAACTGCACCACGGTCATCGACGGGGTCGGCGCCAGGTAGTGCGGGTAGGCGATCTCCAGCAGGTTGTTGGTAAAGGTCGGGTACTCGGCGTCGAGCTTGAGCTGGACCCGGGCCGTGAGATACGCAAAGCCTTCGAGCAAGCGTTCGACGTACGGGTCGGCGCAGTCCATGCCGGACAGGGTCAGCCGACTGGCGATCTTCGGGTATTCCTTGGCGAACTCGGCGGCGCTTTCGCGCACGTGGTGCAGTTCCTGGTTGTACAGCTCCAGCAGGCGCGGGTTCATGGGCGTCTCCGCTGGTCGGCATTGACCACACGCACATGGCCGGACTCCAGGTCCAGGTCGGTTTGCAGCAACAGGCGCAACGGCACCGGCTGCGCCCACAGGTCGCCTTCGATCTCGAAACTCAGCGCGTTGTGGTTCATCTCACCGTGGCCGACGCGTGCCTTGACCCGCAAGGTGTGGCGCAGGATGCGCGGCTCGAAGGTGGCGATGGCTTGTCGAATCAAGGCTTCCAGGGCGCTGATGTCGACACTGGAGACACTGTTGCCCGCCAGCGCCGGCAGCCCGTAATTGACCACCGACGTACCGGCAGGCGTGTGCAGCGTGGCATCGGCGTTGAGCAGTGAAGTGGTGTTGAGCAGCCACGTCAGGTCACGCAGCACCGAGGCTTTCAATTGGCTCAGGGACAGCACGCGTTTGTCGGCGCTTTCCTTGGGATTGGTCGGGTCATCGTCGGTCAACCGGTCCAGCAGGGACGGTTGCAGGCGATCGCGGGAAGCAATTTCAGTTACCACCAAAGCAGCTCCACGGACGGGTTGCGAGAGGAACAGGGGGCTTGCAGCCGCCACTTGGGGTGGCGGCTACAGGGGCAATCAGCGTTTGGTGTTGGAGCGAATGTTCCAGCCAAACTTGATCGCGCCGCCGTCTTTGGTGCCGTCGGCTTTCTGTGGCTGGTAGTCCACCATCACCTGGGCAAAGTTCAGGGTCACGTTTTCGGTCAAGCGATCATCGCTGCCCGAACCACCGGTGCTCAGGGAGGTGACCAGCACTTCTTCCAGATTGATGATCATGTACTCGACCTGGCTTTCACCGCCGGCCTTGCGCACGGTCAGCGTGACCTTGTCGATGTGCTTGCCGCTCGCGCAGTGCATCATCAGGTTGGGCGAGGCCTTGTCGACGTACTTGGTCAGCGACAGGTCCTGGATGTTCACCTTGCCCGCACCGCCGCCGCCGCCCACGTGCATGTTGCCGGACTGGGCCATGCCCCAGCTCCAGTTCAACACGTCGATTTCGTCCTTGTGGGCCTTGTCCATGGACTCGCCCTTGATGTCGCCGATCTTGATGAAAATATCAACAGCCATGTTTTCTCCCTGTGTGGTCTCAGCCACAGAATTTGTTAACGCTGATCGTTCCCACGCTCTGCGTGGTAACGCATCTTGTGACGCTCTGCGTCACTGGGACGCGGAGCGTCCCGGGCGGCATTCCCACGCGGAGCGTGGGAACGAGCGACGGTGTTACGCGCCTTTCGCCGAAGGCAGCTTCGATACCAGGCGCAGCGACACGGTCAGCCCTTCGAGCTGGTAGTGCGGGCGCAGGTAGAACCTGGAGTTGTAGTACCCCGGGTTGCCTTCGACGTCTTCCACGATCACTTCGGCGGCAGCCAATGGATGCTGGGCCTTGGTGGTTTCGGTGGAGTGCGCCGGGTCACCGTCGACGTAGTTGAGGATCCAGTCCTGCAACCAGCGTTGCATCTCGTCCTTCTCTTTGAAGGAACCGATCTTGTCGCGCACGATGCATTTCAAGTAGTGGGCGAAACGGCAGGTGGCGAACAGGTACGGCAGGCGCGCGGCCAGGTTGGCGTTGGCGGTGGCATCCGGGTCATCGTATTCGGCCGGTTTCTGCAGCGACTGGGCGCCGATGAAGGCAGCGAAGTCGGTGTTTTTCTTGTGCAGCAGCGGCATGAAACCGTTCTTCGCCAGTTCCGCTTCGCGGCGGTCGCTGATAGCGATTTCGGTCGGGCACTTCATGTCCACGCCACCGTCATCCGTCGGGAAGGTGTGGGCCGGCAGGTTCTCGACTTCACCGCCCGACTCCACGCCACGGATGCGCGAGCACCAGCCGAAGTGTTTGAACGAACGGTTGATGTTCACCGCCATCGCGTAAGCGGCGTTGGCCCAGGTGTACTTGGAGCTGTCGGCACCGTCGGTGTTTTCTTCGAAGGCGAAGGCTTCCACCGGATCGGTCTTGGCACCGTACGGCAGGCGCGCCAGGAAGCGCGGCATGGTCAGGCCGATGTAGCGCGAGTCTTCCGATTCACGCAGCGAGCGCCAGCCGGCGTATTCCGGGGTGGTGAAGATCTTGGTCAGGTCGCGCGGGTTCGACAGTTCCTGCCACGAGCCCATGCCCATCACGGTTGGCGAAGCGGCGGCAATGAACGGTGCGTGCATGGCGGCGCAGACTTTCGACAGCTCGCCCAGCAGCTCCACGTCGGGAGGCGACTGGTCGAAGTAGTAGTCGCCCACCAGGCAACCGTAGGGTTCGCCGCCGAACTGGCCGTATTCTTCTTCGTACATCTTCTTGAAGATCGGGCTCTGGTCCCACGCGGTGCCCTTGAATTTCTTCAGGGTCTTGTGCAGGTCCGGCTTGGAGATGTTGAGCACGCGAATCTTCAGCTGCTCATCGCTCTCGGTGTTGTTCACCAGGTAGTGCAGGCCACGCCAGGCGCTTTCCAGCTGCTGAAAATCCTGGTGATGGATGATCTGGTTGACCTGGGCGGTGAGCTTGGCGTCGATGGCGGCGATGATCGATTCGATCGACTTGATCGCGTCGTTGGACACCAGGTCGGTCTGGGCCAGAGCCTGCTCGGCCAGGGTGCGCACAGCGGTTTCCACGGCTTCGCGGGCACGCTCGGTCTTGGGTTTGAATTCTTGCAGCAGCAGGTTCGCGAACTCGCTGGCTTCTTCGGTGGTACCCAGGATCTGGGTGCCTTCGCGGGCGGTATTGTCAGTCATGATTACTGCTCCCCTGCAGGCTTGGGCGCGCTGGCAAGTGCCTGAAGCAGTGCCGGGTCCTTGATCGCCTTCATGATGATTTCTTCAGCGCCGGTCTTGCCGTCCATGTAGGTCAGCAGGTTGGCCAGTTGGGTGCGGGCTTCGAGCAGTTGCTTGAGCGAATCGACCTTGCGCGCCACAGCGGCGGGGCTGAAGTCGTCCATGCTTTCGAAGGTGATGTCCAGGCTCAGGTTGCCTTCGCCGGTCAGCTCGTTGGGCACGTGGAACGCGACGCGTGGCTGCATGGCCTTGAGGCGCGAGTCGAAGTTGTCGACGTCCACTTCAAGGAACTTGCGGTCGGCCACAGGCGCCAGAGGCTCGGCGGGCTTGCCGGCGAGATCGGCCATCACGCCCATGACGAAGGGCAGCTGGACCTTTTTCTCGGCGCCGTAGAGCTCGACGTCGTACTCGATCTGCACCCGAGGCGCACGGTTGCGCGCGATGAATTTCTGAGAACTTTGCTTCGCCACGTTGCTGCTCCTGGTCGCTTGAGCGACGGTGTTGTAACTGCGCGATCCGTACGCTTATTCGCTGTCCGGCCCGCGCAGATTTTCAAATTGGGACATGCCGTCGGGAATCAGGTTGCGCACGATGGCCGCAAAGTCGGCGTGCACCAGATTCTTCGCTCGGTTCAACAGCACCGGCAGCGGGCTCGAAGGCTCGTGCCGGGTGTAGTACGCAAGGATCTTGTCGAGGCTGCGCAGCACTTCATCGCGGCTTGCGATGTCGCCGGTCGGGCGTGCTGCAACGGGCGCGGCGGCGTATTCAACCGAGGGGGCATTGTCGTCACTGACAACCTCGGGCTCGCTGGCGGCGCCGCTGTGCGGGGCGTATTGGTTAAGTATCTGCACGGCCTGCTTGAGCAGTTGCTTCAAGGGGGCGAGGTCCACGCCCTGGGCGGAACCGACCTGGTCGCTGACGTATTGTTCAATGGCCTCACAGGCGTCGCGGGCGGCGTTCAGCGCGTCGCGGGTGGCTTGCAGTTGCTCGGCATCGCTGTCGAGGAATGCGCCGTTAAGCTGTTCGGCACCGAGGTTTTCGCCGGGGAAACTCTGCAGCCCGCTGGCATTCAGCGCGGCGCGCAGGCTGACGGGCCCGAAGGTGCGCGAACGGGTGAGAATAGCCTCACGCAGCAGACGGATGTTCGCGTCGCTGGCCACGCCGCTGAGGGCGTTGATGCGCACGGTGGGGTCGTTGTCGTCATCGGCATCCAGGCGCGGATGCAGGTCGGCCCAGTATTCGCGCAGCAGCGCGTTGATCAGCGCGAGTGCGTCGGCAAGCCCTGCAATGCCCTGGAGGGCGAGGGCGGCTTGCAACAGGAAATGGGTGATGCGCAGGTCTTTGCTGCGTTGCAGGAGGTCGAGACTTTGCTGCTGGATGCTGCGCCATTCCGGAGGTTCGGCAGGCAGGATCGAGTCGCCCATGCTGCGCTCGGGTTGACCCTGTGCGGCACGCTCAAGATGCAAGTAATCGGCGTCATATTCCAAGTCTTCGCCACAGGGCGAAGTCGCGGAAACGGCGGCGAGCAGCAGAGGCACATCCACTAAATTCGATCTCCCTATCAGCCCGTTAGATGACGGGCAACTCATGCATTAGTTGCGCGAGGAACTTTGCATGTTTTCTTGGTCTTATTTAGCGCTTTGACATCATTATGATTTCAAAGCGCCATCATTGGTGTTCAAGAAGTTGTGCATTTTTGGTGTAGTACTTATGCCTTGTCAAGGTAAGCTATTCGCCCTCTATGACAGATGTGCGGTGCTTAACATCTTGTGCGACTGATCAGTCGAAGCAGGTGCCGAGGCAGGATTTTTGTCATACAGGCCGGTTAAGATCAGCAATTACGCGGGTTGAAGCAGGCTTTCAAGGTTTTGGAAGGATCTGTCGTGGATCTCTCGGAGCATTTCTCCCAGGGAACGGCCGCGCGCGAAGTATCAGCAAGGAGGCAAGATGTCGCTGTGCTTGACTATCACTAGTTATCACAAGATTACCCCTGGCCAGTGTTCTGAAAAGTCCCTGGACCAGGGAGTGATGGCTATTGGCCGCGGTTCCGAAAATGACTGGGTACTGCCTGATCCAGAACGTCTTGTTTCCACGCAACATTGCGTTATTCAGTACAAAGATGGTCGTTACTACTTAACTGATAACAGCACTAATGGAGTTGAGTTAGTGCATGCCGGTATTCGTTTGCGGCGGGGAAGCAGCGAGCCATTGCAGGACGGCGAACTGATCCGCATCGGCGATTACGAGATCCAGGCGCGTATCGATTTCAACCTGAAAGTGACAGATACCCCGTCTTTCACCGGTGACGCTTCCAACAGTTTCGAAGCCCTGATGGGCGCCGCCGTGAAGGCCCCGACGCCACCTCCCGTGATCGCGCCGCAGTTCCAAGGCGCCTCGTCGATGGACACCCTGCCGGACCTGTTCGACTTCCTCGCGCCCACCAGCGTACCGCCGGCCACCGTGCACGATCACGTGCCGGCCGAGCAGCACGACTTCCGCCCGCCGACACCGCTGCCCGTGGCTGAGCCGCCTGCGCCGGTGGTCTCGGGCTCAGTAATCCCCGAAGACTGGGATCTGTTCGGCGATGCCCCGGCACCCAGGCCTGTTGCACAGCCGGCGCCAACACCGCCACAGCCGCCGGTCATCGACCCGCCCAAGGTCGAGCGCCCGCTCCCGGTGGCTGATGCCAGCCAGCCCGACCTGTTGCAAGCCTTCCTGCGTGGTGCGGGCCTCGATCAGTTGCGCCTGGACAAGGCCCAGGCCGAAGCCCAGATGGAAAGCATCGGCCGCAGTTACCGGCTGATGGTCGAAGGCCTGATCGACGTGTTGCGTGCCCGCAGCAGCCTCAAGGGCGAGTTCCGCATGCAGCAGACGGTAATTCAACCGGTGGAAAACAATCCGTTGAAATTCGCCCCGAATGCCGATGAAGCGCTTCTGCTGCTCCTACGCCACAGCAATCAGGCGTTTATGGCGCCGGACTTGGCCGTGCGCGACAGTTTCGACGATCTGCGCGCCCACCAACTGGCCGTCATGGCCGGGGTCGAAGCCGCCATCAAGCACCTGCTGACGCGCTTTGAACCGGCGCAGCTCGAAGAGCGCATGGGCAAGCCCGGCGGGCTGTCGAGCATTTTCAACGGCTCGCGCCAGGCCCAGTACTGGCAGCAGTTCACCGAGCTCTACAGCAATATTTCCCGCGAGGCCCAGGAAGATTTCCAGGACCTGTTCGGGCGTGAATTCAGCCGTGCCTACGAAGCGCACAGCAGCCGACAGCGTCACTAACAACGCAGTACATGGAACAACGGATAGCTAAGTACGTCATTGAGGACGCAGGATGATTCCCAGGTTTTTACTCGCAGTCGCCACCGCGCTTCTGCTGACGGCGTGTGCCAAGGATGCGGCCAAGCCCGAGGCCGCCGAAGCTGAGGCAGACACCGCCGCCGTCGAGCTGCATTTCCATGCCATCGCCGGGCTCAACCCCGGCGCCAATGGCCAGGCAGCCCCGGTACGGGTGCGGATTTTCGAACTGAAAAACGCCGCCACCTTCAGCCGTTCCGACTACTTCGCCCTGGCCGATCGCGCCCAGTCGACCCTCGGCCTCGACCTGCTCGACCAGGACGAAGTGGTGATCCTGCCCGGCCAGCAATTGAGCATCCAGCGCGACCTCGACCCGTCCACCCGCCAGATCGGCCTGCTGGTGGGCTATCGCGAACTGGACCGCGCCGAGTGGCGCACGGTGCTCAACGTGCCGGCACGCCAATACACCGAATACCAGATCAGCCTCGATGTGCACGCCGTGCGTGCCGACGTCGTGGTTCCCCCATCCAGCCCTGCCCAATAAGAATCGGAGCCCCCATGTCCTGGAACAATCGCGTGGTCTGGTCGGAAGGCATGTTCATCGGAACGCAGCACTTCCAGCAGCATGACCGTTACCTGGAAAACCTGATCGATGCGCGCAGCCGCCCGTTGTCGGCGGGGGCCTGGGGCTTTTCCGAACTGTTGATCGACCAGGGCCTGCTGGCCCAGGGCAAGCTGGCGATCGTCTCGGCACGTGGCCTGTTACCGGATGGCACGCCGTTCAATATCCCCCAGGACGACCTGGCGCCGAGCCCGCTGAATATCGACGACAACTTGCGCGATGGCCTGGTGTACCTGGCGTTGCCCCTCAAGCGTGCCGGCGCCCGCGACACCGTCGACGAAGGCGAGGCCCTGGAAGCCGCGCGCTATGTCAGCCAGGTGCGTGAAGTGCGCGACGACAACGCGCCCTTCGAAAACCGTGCGCCGGTGGCGGTCGGCTCCCGCGCCTTGCGCCTGTTGACCGCCCAGGATGGGATCAGCGATTACGCGGCCATCGGCCTGGTGCGCATCAAGGAAAAACGCGCCGACCGCGCCCTGGTGCTGGACGAGAGCTACATCCCGCCGGTCCTCGACGTGACGGCCAGCAAACCGTTGACCGCGTTTCGCAGCGAACTGCTGGGCCTGCTGCACCAGCGCGGCGAAGCGTTGGCCGGGCGCGTGGTGGCTTCGGGCGCCGGTGGTGCTTCGGAGATTGCCGACTTCATGCTGCTGCAACTGGTCAACCGCGCCCAGCCGCTGATCCAGCACCTGAGCCAGTTGAGCCCGCTGCACCCGGAGCGTTTCTTCAGTGAGCTGGTGAGCCTGGCCGGCGAGTTCTCGACCTTCTCCACCACGGGCCGCCGCCCCCACGAATACCCGCAATACCAGCATGACGACTTGGCCTTGAGCTTCACCCCGGTGATGCAGGCCCTGCGCGAGGCGCTGTCGATGCTGATCGACAGCAAGGCCACGCCGATCCCGATTGTCGAGAAGGCCTACGGCGTGCACGTGGCGATGCTGGCCGACAAAACCCTGATCGACAGCGCCAGTTTCATCCTGGTGGTGCGCGCCGATGTGCCGGGCGAAACCCTGCGCGCACGCTTCGGCCAGCAAAGCAAAGTCGGCTCGGTGGAACACATCCGCGACCTGGTCAACCTGCAACTGCCGGGCATCGGCCTGCTGCCGCTGCCGGTGGCGCCACGGCAGATTCCGTACCACGCAGGCTCCACCTACTACGAGCTGGACCGGGGCAGCGAGCACTGGCAGCAACTGGGTAATTCCGGTGGCTTTGCGTTCCACATCGCCGGCCAGTTCCCGGGGTTGAACCTGGCTTTCTGGGCCATCCGAGGGTAATCCGCGATGCATCCGAATGACGATGACCGCACCCAGTTCATGCCGCGTCCCGGTGGCCGCGCGCCGGAGCCTGTTCGCGCAGAGCCGGCACCGCTGTCGATGCCCGCTGCGCCGATCCTGACCGGCAAGGCCCAGGGCCTGAACCCGCTGGAAAGCGCCGCCGGCCCGTTGTTGTCGCTGCTGACGCGCCTGCGCAACACCATCTCGCACCCTGCGCCAGCGAGCCTGCGTGCGCAGTTGCTGGCTTACCTGCGCCAGTTCGAAGAACGTGCCGAGGCGGCCGGCGTGGCCCGCAACGATGTGCTGCTGGCGCGTTACGCGCTGTGCACCGCCCTCGATGAAGCCGTGCTGAGTACGCCGTGGGGCAGTGCCAGTGACTGGGGCAAGCAGAGCCTGCTGATCACCGTGCACAACGAAGCCTGGGGCGGCGAAAAGGTCTTCCAATTGCTGGATCACTGCCTGCAAAGCCCGCGGGAACGCCTGTACCTGCTGGAACTGCTGTACCTGTGCCTGTGCCTGGGTTTCGAAGGTCGTTACCGCGTGATGAACGATGGCCGCAGCCAGCTGGAAGCCTTGCGCGAGCGTACCGCTGCGGCGATTCGCAGTGCCCGTGGCGAGCATGAGCGCGAGCTGTCACCCCATTGGCGCGGCGTGACCGTGGCCCGTGATCGCCTGGCGCAGTTCATGCCGCCGTGGATCGCTGTGGCCATCGGCGTGGCGCTGTTGCTGGCGTTGCTGTTCGGGTTGCGGATGAAACTGGCGTCGGATGCCGAGCCGGTGTTCAAGAATATTCATGCCCTGGGCGAGATCCCGGTGCAGGCCATCGACCGTCCGGTGGCCCAGCCGAAAATCATCGAGCGACCGCGTCTGGCGGGCTTCCTGGTGGAAGACATCAAGGCCGGTCGTGTAGCCGTGGAAGATGCCGTCGACCGCTCCGTGGTGACCATCCGTGGTGATGAACTGTTCGCCTCGGCCAGCTCCAGCATCGTCGATGACTTCCAGCCGCTGATGCTGCGTATTGCCGACGCCATCCGCAAGGTCAAGGGCCAGGTGCGGGTCACCGGCCACAGCGATAACCGTCCGATTGCGACCCTGCGCTTTCCGTCCAACTGGGCGCTGTCCGAGGCGCGGGCCAAGTCGGTGCTGGAGATTCTCGCGGCCAAGACCGGCCAGCCGGAACGCTTCAGCGCCGAAGGCCGCAGCGACACCGAGCCGGTGGCGACCAACGCCACAGCCGAAGGCCGTGCGCGCAATCGCCGGGTAGAAATCACCGTATTGGCGGAGGGCGTCGAGTGAAGGCGTTTTTCAGTTTTGTGATTCGCTGGGTGATCCCGCTGCTGGGCCTGATCGCCTTGAGCCTGATCATCTGGTTTGTGGGCCCGTTGCTCGATGTGCTGGTGCCGGAAGGGCGCCGCTGGGCGCTGATCATCCTGGTGTTCGCGGTGTGGATTGCCTACCGCGTATTCCGGATTATCCAGGCCCGGCGCCAGGCCGCCGAAGTGATGCGCAGCCTCGCGGCGGAAACCCCGCCAGACCCTGCCAGCGTCGCCACCGCCGAAGAGCTGGCGACCCTGCGCCAGCGCATGGACGAAGCCCTGGCCCTGTTGAAAAAGGCCAAGCTGGGCGGTGACGAGCGCCGCAACCTGTATGAGCTGCCGTGGTATGTGATCATCGGCCCACCGGGCTCGGGCAAGACCACCGCGCTGGTCAATTCCGGGCTGCACTTTCCCTTGGCGGCGCAGTTGGGTGCCGGTGCGGTACGGGGCGTGGGCGGTACGCGCAATTGCGATTGGTGGTTTACCGACCAGGCCGTATTGCTCGACACCGCTGGCCGCTACACCACCCAGGACAGCAACTCCACGGTGGATAAAGCCGCCTGGCTGGGCTTTCTCGACCTGCTGAAAAAGCAGCGATCCCGGCGCCCGATTGACGGTGCGTTTATCGCCATCAGCCTCTCGGACCTGCTGCTGGGCAGCGACGCCGAGCGTGCCGCCCATGCCGCCGCGATCCGCCTGCGCATCCAGGAGCTGTACACCCAACTGGGCGTGCGCTTCCCGATCTACCTGATGCTCACCAAGCTCGACCTGGTGCCGGGCTTCATGGAGTTCTTCGACAACCTGAGCAAGGAAGAGCGCGCCCAAGTGTGGGGCATGACCTTCGCCCTGGACGACGGCAAGAACAGCGACAGCCCGCTGGCCCATCTGCAAAGCGAGTTCGCCGGCCTGGAACAGCGCCTCAACGAGCGCCTGGTGGAGCGCCTGCAACAGGAACGCGACCCGGCGCGGCGCGACCTGATCTACGGTTTCCCGCAGCAGTTCGGCGCGTTGAAGGATTGCCTGCAAGGCTTCCTCGAAGGCGTGTTCAAACCCAACGCCTTTGAAGAGCGCGTCTTGCTGCGCGGGGTGTACTTCACCAGTGGCACCCAGGAAGGCAGCCCGATTGACCGCTTGATCGGCGCCATGGCCCAGAGCATGAACCTGGACCGCCAGCACCTGGCGCGCCAGACCGGCACCGGGCGCAGTTACTTCATCGAAAAACTGTTCACCGCCGTGGCGTTTGCCGAGCGTGGCCTGGTGGGCGTCAACCCGAAGGTCGAGCGCCGTCGCAAGTGGATTGCCCGGGGTGTGCTGGCCGCAACCGTGGCGCTGGTACTGGTCGTCAGCACGTTGTGGTGGGTGAGTTATCGCGCCAACCAGGCCTACATCGCCCAGGTTGACCAGAAGGTCGCGCCGTTGGGCCAGACCGTGCAGAACCTGAGCCCGGCGCAGCGCGAAGTACTCGCGGTATTGCCGTTGCTCAATGCGGTGAAGAACCTGGCGGGCGACTCGCCGAGCTGGTCCGAAGGCTTGGGCCTGTATCAGGGCGACATGCTCGAAGCCGAATCCGCCAGCGTCTACCGCAAGCTGTTGATCGCCGTGTTCGCGCCCCGTTTGGTGACGCGCATCGAAGAGCAACTGCACGGCGGCGGCAATTCCGACTTCCTCTACGAAGGTTTGAAGGCCTACCTGATGCTCGCCGACAGCGAGCATTACGACCCGGACTTCATCAAGGCCTGGATCGCCCTCGATTGGGACCGCAACCTGCCGCGCGACCTGCCGGCGGACCAACGCCAGGCATTGATCGGGCACTTGCAGGCCTTGTTCGAGCGGCATCCGCCCAGCGCCCGTCTCGACCCGCGCTTGATCGACGACCTGCGTCGGCAACTGCAGCAACTGCCGGTGGCCCAGCGCGTCTACGACCGCATCAAGCGCCAGAAACTGCCGGAAGGCGTGCCGGACTTTCGCATCAACGAAGCGGCGGGCCGTGATGCCGCGCTGGTGTTCAGTCGCAAGAGCGGCAAGCCGTTGGGCGAACCGTTGAGCGGTTTCTTCACCGCCAAGGGTTATCGCCAGGGCTTCCTGCTGGCCAGCCTGAACCAGACCGGCACCCTTGCTGAAGAGCAGTGGGTACTGGGCCGCGAGCAGGCCGACCAACAAAACGTCGTCAGCCTCGCCGCCGATGTGCGCCGCCTGTACTTCCAGGACTATCAACGCCAGTGGGATGCGTTGCTGGCGGATATCGACTTTGTGCCGATCACCAGCGTGGCCCAGGCGGCCGACGTTTTGCGGGTGATTTCCGGGCCGACCTCGCCGCTGAAGAAGCTGCTGGTGGCGGTCTCCAAGGAGACCGACCTGCAGGCGGAAGAACGCCTGCTGGCTGCCAAGGGCGCGCCGGTGGAAGGTGGTGTGGACAAGCTCAAGGAACGCCTCGGCAGCCTGCTTGGCCAGGACCAACCAACAGCGGATGCACCGGCGGCCAGTGAAGACCCGGTGACGGCGCACTTCGCCGAACTCAACAGCATCGTCAGCAAGAACGAAGGCGAACCGGCGGCCATCGATGGCCTGCTGGCGGACATGAACGCGCTGTATGTGCAGGTCAGCGCCATGGTCGGCGCCAGCGGCGATGCGTTGCTCGGCGAAGCAAAAAACCAGGCGGCGGCTGCGGCCACGCGGGTCAGCCTGAATGCCGAACGCCAGCCGCCGCTGGTGCAGGGCATGGTCAAGTCAGTGGTCAACTCCACCACCAACAGCATGATGGGCGGGGTGCGTAACCAGCTGAATGCGGCGTGGGTCAGCGAAGTGGTGAACGTGTATCGCCAGTCCCTGGCCGGGCGTTATCCGATGTCGCCCGGCAGTGCGCGGGACGCGACCCTGGATGACTTCGGCCAGTTCTTCGGGGTGGGCGGGGTGATGGACAATTACTTCCGCAAGTACCTGCAACCTTACGTCGACACCTCCACGCAAACCTGGCGCTGGCAGCCGGGCGCGGCGCAGAAGCTCGGCATCGCGCCGGGCGTGCTGCAAACCTTCCAGCGTGCGGCGACCATTCGGGATGCGTTTTTCCGTGCCGGTGGCACCCAGCCGATCGTGCGCTTTGAACTCAAACCGGTGGCGATGGACGCGACCATCACCCAGTTCCTGCTGGACCTGGACGGCCAGCAACTGAGCTATGACCACGGCCCGAGCCGGCCGGTCGCGATGCAGTGGCCGAATCCCGGCAGCATTGGCGTGGTGCGCATTTCCATCATGCCGCCGTCAGCCAGCGGGCGCTCCGGCGTGACGCTGGACGGCCCGTGGGCCTGGTTTCGTCTGCTGGAGCAATCGGACCTGACCGCCGGCAATTCGCCGGACCGCTTCAACCTGCGTCTGCGGGTCGACGGCGCGAGCATCTCCTACGAGTTGCGGGCCAACAGTGCCTTCAACCCGTTCAAGAGCCGCGTGCTTAACGGCTTCAGCCTGCCGGAGCGGCTATGACCACGCTGGGTTTCTACGGCAAGTTGGCGTGCCGCGGCGACTTTGTCAGCCGCGCGCTGCCCCAGAGTTTTATCGGCCCTTGGGACAGTTGGCTGGCGTCCGGATTGCTCGCCAGCCAGACCCGCCTCGGGGCTGACTGGCTGAATGCTTACCTGGTCAGCCCATTGTGGCGCTTCGTGTTGGCGCCGGGTGTGTGCGGGCCGGACGCGGCGGTGGGCGTGGTGATGCCGAGCATCGACCGGGTGGGGCGCTATTTCCCGCTGACGGTGGCTGCGCTGTTGGATCACGACACCGACCCGGCCTCCGTCGTTGGCGGCCCGGACACCTGGTTTGAACAGGTGGAAGAGCTGCTGCTGAGCACGCTGGATGCCGGCGCCAGCTTCGAAGGTTTCAGCGGCGGGATCGAATCCCTCGGCGCTCCAGCCTGCCAATCTCGCACCTTGGGTAGTCGCTTTGCGGGCTTGCAGCGTGTCAACGCCACAGACCCGCAGGCGCGGATGAATGCGCTTGCCGAACAGGCCTGCGAAGGCGCGAGCCTGTGGTGGGGCCGTGGTTCGCAACAGATTTCTCCCGGTTTAATGCGGTGTCAGGGCTTGCCTGCTGCCGACGATTTTGCGCAATTTTTGCTCGGCCAAGAAGGTGTTGTGTAGATGCGGTCCACGTTCAAATCCGCCAGCAAAAGCCACGTCGGCATGGTTCGCCAAGTCAATGAAGACGCTTGCCTCGACCTGCCGGAAAACGGCCTGTGGGTGGTGGCCGACGGCATGGGCGGGCACGCGGCGGGGGATTACGTCAGCAGCCTGATTGTCGACAGCCTGCGCAGTATTCCCGTGGGCCGTTCCCTTGAGGAATACACGGCGGCGTTGCGCAGCGACCTGTTGCGAGTCAACGGCGCGGTGCGCGAAGAAACCGCCCACCGTGGCGTGACCATGATGGGCAGCACCGTGGTGTTGCTCGCCACCCGAGGCTTGCGCGGCGTGTGCCTGTGGGCCGGCGACAGCCGCCTGTATCGCCTGCGCGACGGCCTGCTGGAAAGCATTTCCCGCGACCACAGCTACGTGCAGGACTTGCAGGACAGCGGCCTGCTCAGCGAAGCCGATGCGCGGGTGCATCCACGGGCGAATATCGTCACCCGCGCGATTGGCGTGGAAGCACAGTTGGCGTTGTCGTCGGTCGACCTGTTGATCGCCCCCGGCGACAGTTACCTGCTGTGCAGCGACGGCCTGAACAAGACCGTCGAAGACCACGAGATCCGCGAAGTACTGAGCCATGCCGAGCCGGACGAAATCGTCCGCAGCCTGGTGCACCTGGGGCTCAATCGCGGCGCGCCGGACAACATCACCGCCATCGTTGTGAGGGTGTCGACATGAACATCATCATTCCCGGCTACGACATCGAAGGCGAAATCGGCGTTGGCGCCATGGCCAGCGTGTACCTGGCGACCCAGCGTTCCCTGGAGCGCAAGGTGGCGCTGAAGATCATGGCGGCTGCGCTGGCGGCCGACCCGAGCTTCTGCGAGCGCTTCCTGCGCGAAGGCAAGACCCTGGCGCGCCTCTCCCACCCGCACACCGTGACCATCCATGACATCGGCAATGTCGGTGAGCTGTACTACATGGCCATGGAATACCTGCCCAATGGCACGCTCAAGGAGCGCATCGCCGCGGGCCTGACGCCGGAGCAGGGGCTGACGTATATCCGCCAGATCGCCTCGGCGCTGGGTTATGCCCACGCCCAGGGCCTGGTACACCGCGATGTGAAGCCGGCGAACATTCTGTTCCGCGCGGATGGCACGGCGGTGTTGTCGGACTTTGGCATCGCCAAGTCCCTGGATGACCGCACGCAGTTCACCCAGGCCGGATTTGCCGTCGGCACGCCGAGCTACATGAGCCCGGAGCAGGCCCGGGGCCAGGAAATTGACGGGCGCGCCGACCTGTATGCGCTGGGCGTGGTGCTCTATGAAATCCTCGTGGGCAAGTTGCCTTACAACGGCACCGATGCGCTTTCCACAGCACTGGCACACCTGACTGAACCGCTGCCGGAATTGCCGGTGCACCACGGGCGCTATCAGGAGGTGCTGCGCAAGCTGCTGGCCAAGGACCCGGCGGAGCGCTTCCCGGATGCAGCGGCGTTGTTGCGGGCGCTGGATCAGTTGCCGAAGGAGGAGCAGGTAGAGGCGACGTTGATTCGGCCCCTGCCGATTCCGGTTGCGGTCTCCAATGACCTGGCCGGACTCACGCCGGTTTCCATCGAAATCCCGACCGAAAAGCCGCAGCCACAACCCGTGCGGCAACCGGTGGTGACGCCGACGCAACACTCGGCCGTGTCCGGACAAAACCGTGGGCCGGTGTTGGCGTTGGCGGCAGTTGCCGTGGCGGTCGCGCTGGCAATTGCGGGCGCAAGTTACTGGTGGTTGAAAGATGACGCGCCAGCCGCCGCGCAGCCGGTTGCCGAGGCGGCCAAGACCATCGCGCCGCCTGCCGCGCAACCGGTAGCGGCGCAGGTTGACGGCGGTCAACGCCCGTTGCTGATGGCCGGCAAGAAAACCCTGTTCCAGCGGGTACTGAGCAAGCCCGGCGCCAAGCTTTCCCACGAAGCGGGCGGGGCGCCTGGCGAAGGTTTGCCGGCGTTTTCCGTGCTCTATGTCTACCAACGCAAGGACGTCGACGGCAGCCCCTGGCTACGGGTTGGCGCCGCCACCGACGGGCGCAGCGACGGCTGGCTGCCGGCGGCGCAAGCCAGCGACTGGAAGCAGAGCCTGGTGCTCAAGTTCACCGAGCGTTCGGGCCGGGCGCCGGTGATGTTCCTGCGCCAATCTGCGGAAGTGGAAAAGCTGCTGGCCGATCCTGCCGCAGCGAAAAACCTGCTGCTCAAGGTGCAGAAAAACAGCGAGGACAACCAGCAAGTGCTGGCCTTGGAACCGGCCGCCAGTGCTGTGCCGCAGAACCAGTTTTACCTGCTGCCGATCTTCGACTCCAAAGAGAGCTTCGACGAAAACGGCCAGCCGGTGCAGTTGCTCAACGTCGCCTCCATCGACCCGGGCAACACGCCTAATGTCATCGCCAAGGCTGTCGGCCGAACGCCGGCGATCGATGCCAGCGCCGACGGCTTCCGCACCGCCGTGGTGCTGGTGGTCGACACCACGGTGTCGATGCAGCCCTACATCGACCAGGTTCGCGACGTGGTCCACGAGCTGCAAACCCGTATCGCCGAGCGTGGCGAGCTGGACAGCGTGAGCTTTGGGCTGGTGGGTTTTCGCAACAGCATCAAGAAAACCCCGGGCCTGGAGTATGTGGCCAAGACCCTGATCACCCTCGACCAAGGGCGCGACCCGCAGCGCTTCCTCGACATGGCGCGGCAGGTCAAAGCGTCGACGGTGTCCAGCCACTCGTTCAACGAAGACGCGTTCGCCGGTGTCATGCAGGCGGTGGAAGGCATGGACTGGTCCGGCTACGGCGGGCGCTTGATCCTGCTGGTGACCGACGCCGGTGCGTTGCGCAAGAACGACCCGTTCGCCACCACCCAGATGAACGAAGCCGAAGTACGCCAGGCTGCATTGGGCAAGCAGATCAAGATCTACGCCTTGCACCTGCGCACCGACGCCGGGAAGAAAACCCACAGCGGCGCCGAAACCCAGTACCGCACCCTGACCGCCGATGCCAACCCGCAGATCGGCGACCTGTACACGCCGGTGCCCGGTGGCGATGTACGCAAGTTTGGCGAGCGGGTCGACGAGATCGGCACGGTGTTCGCCAACCTGGTGCATCAGGTGCGCAGCAACACACCGCAGCCGGTGCCGCTGCTCAGTGCCGCGCCGACCCTGGCGGACAAATCCGCCGCCGTCGGTTACGCGATGCACATGGATTTCCTCGGCCGCAAAACCGCGAGCCAGGCGCCGCAACTGGTGAGTGCCTGGACCGCCGATCGCGACCTGACCAACACCGCGCTGCCGGCCTTCCAGGTGTGCGTGATGCTGACCAAATTGCAGCTCAACGATTTGCAGCAGTCCTTGAAACTGATCGTCGACGCCGCGCGCAAAACCCAGACCTCACCGAAGGATTTCTTCCAGGAAATCGCCAGCGCCTCGGCCTATATGAGCCGTGATCCACAGGCCTTGAAAAAAGGCGGCAACCTGGCGGACGGCGGCATCCTTGGCGAATACCTGGAAGGCCTGCCGTACCGCAGCAAGTCGCTGAACATGACCCAGGATTTGTGGCTGTCGTTGAGCGTGGCCGAGCAGGAAGACTTTATCGACGAGCTGGATTCGAAGATCCGCCTCTACGAAACCTTCCATAACGATGTGGCCAACTGGGTCCGTTTCGGCGATGCCGAGCCGGGTGATGCGTTGTACCGCGTGCCGCTGTCGACGCTGCCGTAATGCTGAACTTGAGCGCAGTGCACAAGAGCCGGGGCGTTGGTGCCCAGCGCTACAACCTGGTGATACCGGGCTTGCAACTGCGTGCGGGTGAACAGTTGGCGGTGGTCGGGCCGAGTGGCTGTGGCAAGAGCACCTTGCTGGATTTGCTCGCGCTGGTGTTGGCGCCGGATCAGGTCGGGCAGTTCGATTTCAACCGCGTCGACATTGCCGGGCTTTGGCGTGGTAACCAGCAAAGCGCGCTGGCGGAGCTACGCAGTCGGCACCTGGGTTACGTGCTGCAAACCGGCGGCCTGCTGGGCTTTCTCGATGTGCGCGGCAACATTGCGTTGTCGCGGCAACTCCTGGGTTTGAAAGACGACGGCAGCGTGGCGCGGTTGGCCGAGCAGTTGGAAATCACTGATCAGTTGGACAAGAAGCCGGCGGCGTTGTCCGTCGGCCAGCGTCAGCGGGTCAGTTGCGCAAGAGCCCTGGCCCACGGTCCGCAGCTGTTGCTGGCGGATGAGCCCACCGCTGCGCTCGACCCGTTGAACGCCGAGCGGGTGATGCAGGCGCTGTTGGCCCAGGCCCGGAATAACGGCGCGTGCTGCGTGATTGCTACCCATGATGAACCCCTGGCCCGGGCCAGCGGCTTGCAGGTGCGGCGCATCAGTTGCCGTCGCGACGCCGACGGCGGCGTCACCGCCACCCTTGGGGAGGCGTGCTGATGCGTATCGCCCTGGTGGCTTCCCTGGCCTGGCAGGATTACCGCAACGATGCGTGGCTGTCGGTGTGTTCGGTGCTGGCGCTGGTGGCGGTGATCGCGCCGTTGCTGGTGTTATTCGGCCTGAAATTTGGACTGGTTAGCAGTTTGACCGAACGTTTGGAGAACGACCCGGCCACCCGGGAAATTATTCCGTTGGGCGGTGGTCGATTCAGCAGTGAATTTGTCGAGCAGCTCCGCCAGCGCAGCGACGTGGCGTTCGCCTTGCCGCGCACCCGGCAGATTGCGGCGACGGCGCAGTTGGGGGCGGTGACGGTGGAGATGCTGCCGACCGCCGCCAACGACCCATTGCTGGCCGGCCTGCCGATGCCCAAGGGCCTGGATCAGATCGTGCTGAGCCACACCGCTGCCGAAAAGCTCGGGGCAAAGGCCGGGGATTGGCTGGAGGCGAGTTTTGGGCGCCAGGTGGCGGGGCGCGTCGAGTCGCAACGCCTGCGGGTTCAAGTGCTGCAGGTAGCGCCGCTGGAAGCCTTCGCCCGGGATGGATTGTTTGCACCCTTGGGCTTGCTGGAAGCAGCGGAAGATTATCGCGATGGCCGCGCGGTGCCGGCGTTTGGCTGGGACGGCGATGCGGTGGGCGTCAGCGAGCAACGGGTATACCCGGCGTTCCGTTTGTATGCGCGGCGCCTGGTGGATGTGGAGCCGCTGCGGGTGTATTTCGCCGGGCAGAATCTGTTGGTGTCGACCCAGGCCCAGACCATCGCTCAGGTGCAGTCGTTGAGCCGCAACCTGTCGATCGTGTTCTGGATCATCGCCGGGCTGGCGTTGGCGGGCGCGTTTGCCGCGATCTTTGCCGCGGCGCTGGCGTCGGTTGCACGCAAGCGCCGGGAGCTGTCGGTATTGCGGTTGTTGGGGTTTTCCACCGCCGGGTTGTTGCTGTTTGTGGTGTTGCAGGCGCTCTACAGCGCGGGGTTTGCCGCTGCATTGAGTGGGCTTTTATATGGCTTGGCAGAGTCCGGCCTGAACCAATTATTCGTGCAGGTGCCGGGCGAATACGCCAGTCACCTGCTGGCGCGTCACTACGGCCTGGCCCTGGCAGCTGTCCTCGGCGTCAGCGCCGTGGCGGCGGCGTGTGGTGGTTGGCGTGTGGCGCGTATCCAGGCTTCTGAAGGAATCAGAGATGTATAAGTTACTGGGCGCCGCCATGGCGCTGACCCTGTCCTGTGTGGCCTGGGCCGATGAGGCGAGCGACAAGCTGGACAACCCCAAGCCGTTGCCGGACGACGTCAGCCTGCCGCTGCCCTGCGAAGGCAACATGGTGTTCCGCTATGCCTACGTGCTGGCCCAGGGCACCCTGGATGACCGCGAGATCAGCCTCGGCTACCCGTTCAGCGAAGGTGAAGCGGGCTATCAGCAGTCGTTTATTTCCGGTTATCGCCGCGACTTCATCAACGGCCAGTTCACCCTCAAGGACCTGCCCAAGGACTGGAACAAGGTCATCGCGCCGCTGATGCCGAAGACCGACGCCAAGACCCCTCTCAAGCCGATGCTGTACTTCATCGGCAAGTACGAAGTCACTGCGCGGCAATATGCGCAGGTCATGTCCCAGGCGCAATCCCTGGCCAGCGGCGAACCCGCCCCGGCGTGCGATGTACCTACCGGGATGGCGGCGCGCTTGCCGAAGGTCAAGCTGTCGCGCTTTGAAGCCGAACGTTTCTCGGCGGTGTACAGCGCCTGGTTGATGAAATATCACCGCGAGCTGCTGCCGGTGAGTGGTCGCGGTGCTTCGGCGGACGACGGCGGCCTGGGCTTTGTGCGCCTGCCTACCGAAGTGGAGTGGGAGTTTGCCGCGCGCGGTGGCCAGGCGGTCAGCCGTCAGGACCTGGAAGGCCGGCTGTTTCCACGGCGTACCGAGGGCAGCGAAAGCGATGGTCCCCTTGCCGATTACGCGGTGTTCAATCAGGTCGCCGGTGGCACCGGCCAGGCCGCACGGCTGATGCCCATTGGCACCAAGCTGCCCAACCCGATCGGCATGTTCGATGTGATCGGCAACGCAGCGGAAATGGTCCAGGAGTCCTTTCAACTGGTGCACGCCGGGCGTCGCCAGGGCACCTATGGTGGGTTCGTGGTCAAGGGCGGCAACTACCTGGAAGGCGAGGGCACGCTGTTCACCGGCATGCGCCGCGAGTACCCGTTGTTCGCCGCCGACGGTACCGAACAAAGCAACGAGACCACCGGCTTTCGCGTGGCGATTGGCGCCTTGTCGGCACCGCGTTCGCGCTACAAGGAACTGTTCGCCCAGTGGCAGAAGGAAGGTCGCCTTGCCTCGTTGACCGATGCCATCGACGACGCCCAGGACCCGACCAAGCGCCTGGACAGCATCATCGCCGCCAGCGTCGACCCGCGCCTGCAAGCCGAACTTGGGCTGGTCAACGAAGAGCTCAAGCGCAACGTCTCGCTGATCGCCCAGCAGCGCGAAGAAGCGGCCGGCAACCTGATTCAGTCCGCGGCCCTGGTGGCCGAGACCATCAACAACTACAACATCCGCCTGATCAATTTGCAGAAGAGCCGCCAGCAGGCCATCGACGCCAAGGACGAGGCCAGCGCGCAGCTGTTCGCCACGGCGATCACCAATGGGCGCAGTGCGCTGGACGGCGCGGTGGCGATCTACATCGACAACCTGGCCACCGGCACGCGCTACACCGATGCGGTGATCCAGGCGCAGTTTCAACGGATCAAGGAAGAGTTGGATCGCAAGCCGGTACTGGGCAAGAGCCTGGTGACGCGTGCGACGTTATTCGTTCGCCATGTGGGCAACTACCGCAAGCAACAGCGGGCCGACCCGGCGACGATTTTGAAGGAATTGCTCGCAGCGAGCGGTCAGCGGTCTTGACCGCTGGTTGTACAGCGAGCTTGGAAGGGACTCAGGCGGCGGTGGGCCGCGCTGGGCAAGTCAAACTTAAAAGAGAACACAACGATGATTTTTTCCCGTAAGGCGGTTTCCAAGCGTCATCTGCTGCTGATTGCCGCAGGCTTCAGCACGGTGCTGACCGGTTGCGCAACGTCGCCGACCAACAAGGTCGCCTCGACCACCAAGGTCGAGTACTACCCGAACTGCTACGAGCCGGTGCAGCACCTGCGTGCTACCGATTCGGACATGACCAAGTCGGTGGTCACCGGTGCCGCTCTGGGTGCGGCCGGTGGTGCATTGCTGGGCGCCCTGACCGGCGACTCCGACAAGCGCGGCCGCAACGCTGCCATCGGTGCAGCGGGCGGCGCCCTGGCCGGTGGTGCAGCGGGTTACTACACCGAGCGCCAGAAGCAGATCACCGATGACAACCAGCGCATCGCGTCCTACGCCACCGACGTCAACAAGCGCGCTTCGGACATCGACCGCAGCACCGCGTACGCCAAGGCGTCCCAGCAGTGCTACCAGAGCGCGTTCACCAAGCTGGTGGCCGACCGCAAGGCCAAGACCGTCAACGACGTTGAAGGCCGCAAGCGCCTGGCAGAAATCGTCTCGGGCCTGAAAGAGTCCAACGACCTGATCGTCGCGGTGAACGGCAAGGCCAGCGAAGACCTGAACAACTACACCCAGGCGTACGAGCAGGATCTGCAACAAGTGGGCGTACAACGTGCTGACGTGGTCACTGTTGCGACTGCCGATACCACGCCGGTGGTGACGCCAGCCAAAGGCAAGAAGCCGGTAAAAGTCGCGAAAAAGCCGGTACTGCCAACCGTGCCGAAAGAAGCCGTAGCCACCGAGAAAACCATCCAGACCGCCCAGACCAAACAAGCTGAAAGCAAGCAGGTTGCCAGCGCCGGTAAAGCGCAGATCGAAGGCACTTGCCGTGATCCGAACCTGGCGGATTGGGCACCGGTTCCTTGCCCTAACGTCTGAGGAAAGTTGTTGCTATAAGCGTTAAACGCCAGCCGATCTCCTGCTAAAACGGGAGATCGGTAGCGTTATTTGCACAAATCGTTAAACTGCTGCGGCCACCCAATAATTACACTGAGGCCGTGTGCATGAAATTTCGTTTTCTTCTCTGGATGCTTGGCCTGTTGATGGGCAAAGCCAGCCGCACCAACCCTGCGTTCCAGCAGCAGTTGGGTGACAAGGACCTGGCGTTCCAGTTGCAGACCCTCGACGGCAAGGTTGCCCGTCACTTCATCGTCAAAGACCAGCGCATTACCAGCCGCTCGGGTGTTCATCCCGCGCCTGCGTTTGCCATCGCCTTCAAAGACGCCGCCTACGGCTTCGCCACGATGCAGGCGAAGAACAAGCAACTGGCGTTCATGACGGGGATTCAGGACAAGTCGATCCAGATCAAGGGCAACCCGGCGCTGGTGATCTGGTTCCAGGGGTTGACCAAGTATTTGAAGCCGAAGAAAAAGCCCAAAGGCTAGGGGCTTCTTCAGCAATACTGCGTCGCCTGCATTCGCGAGCAAGCCCGCTCCCACATTCAATCCCATTCCAAAGTTGGAACTCGGTCGAATGTGGGAGCGGGCTTGCTCGCGAATACGGTGTAACAGGCGCCCGATTTATCCCTGGCTGAACTGCGACGCCAACTCGCGCAACAACGTCTCCGCATCCAGCACCTTGCCCACCACGTCCTCTGCCTTGTCCCTGGTCAGCCCCAGGCGCTCAAGCAGTTCGTCCGGGATGGATTCATCCGGCCCCGAGCCGATGCCGCGGCTGCGCAACAAGCGCACGGCCAGGCACACCAGGTTCGGGTATTCCGCATATTGGCCGTCGTAGGTCGGGTCGTGCTGGAAGCGCAGGGCGGTGGACAGTTCGTCCGGCATGTCCCAATAGCGCATCAACCACGCACCAATCTGCTCGCGGCTGATGCCCAGCAGATGCTGCTCGATGTAGCTGTGGCACAGGTGCGGGTTGACCTCCAGGTGCCGGCAGATCAGTGAGAAGTGCGGCGGAAAGACGTGGGCCAGCAACAGGTAGCCGAAATTGTGCAGCAGGCCGGCGAGGTACGTCAGCCCGGCTTCCGGGCGCTGGGCGCGGGGCATGGCGCGGGTCAGGCCTTCGATGACGGCAGCGGTGTAGATCGACTGGTGCCAGTACGGCGTGGCCTGTTGCGGGTGGTCCTTGGGCAGGCTCAAGGTCTTGCCCAGGGCCAGGCCGAGTGCGAGGTTGATCACCAGGTCAAAGCCCAGCACGCGCACGATGGCGTCTTCCACCGAGCGGATCTTGCCCGGCGAGGCGTAGTAGGGCGACGCGGCCCAACTCACCACCTGGGCGGCCAGGGCCGGGTCGGTTTCGACCACGCCGGTGATGTCGTCGATGGTGGCGTTGGGGTCGACCCGCAGCTTGATGATCTTTTGCGCGGTATCGGCCAGCGGCGGAATTTCGATGGTGGCTTCCAGGCGCTGCTGGATACGGCGGGCGGTGAACGCCTGCATCGCCTGGGTGATTTCCTCGCGGTCGTCGTTGGGGCGATCCAGGTTTGGCCGGATGTTGCTCAGCGGCTCGCCGAAATGCGCGGCGCTGGCCTTGGTCAGCATGCTCTTGAACGCGTCGCTGGAAATCTCCAGCAGCAGCCCGGATTCGCCCGAGTGCACCAGCACGGTCGGCTCACGCAACAGGCTTTCTTCGTACAGGCAGGGAGAACTGGTCAGCGGCGGCAGGCCGGGCAGCAGGCTCAGGCTGTGCTTGCCGAGCATGCGCTCCAGGCGCTCCGGCGACACGGCCGTGAGGCGCCGACCGGTGAGCTCGGCGAGGCGATTAAGGTCCAGCAACTGGTTCTGTGGAAACAGCACCATGAGTGCACCCACGGCATCATCGAGCAGTACGGCTTGAACCTTCTGCGCCGGGTTCAGGCCGGGGCGTTCGGTAACTTCCGTGTAGCTGATGGCGAGCTTTGCAAGCAGCGTCCGAATCACCGAGGGTGCAGTCGGTGGGGCTGTGGCGAGGGCAACTTCTGACATGGCCTGAATCCAATTTCCTACAGTCATTGGAGTATAACCAGCTTGATACAAGTGAGGGTTGTCTAAGTGAGTCAGCCGTCACACTTGGCCGTATTGCTGCCCATGTCTCAGCCAGCGATCCAGCAGCGGGCTGACGTGTTCCGGCCAACGCTCCAGTAACGCCTGGGCCGCGTCGCGCACGGCGGGCAGCAAGTCGGCATCGCGCATCAAGTCGGCGACCTTGAATTGCAGCAGGCCGGTCTGGCGGGTGCCGAGCATCTCGCCGGGGCCGCGCAGTTCGAGGTCTTTTTCGGCGATCACGAAGCCGTCGTTGGTTTCGCGCATGATCCCCAGGCGCTGGCGACCGATCTGCGACAGCGGCGGGTGGTACAGCAGCACACAGTGGCTGGCGGCGCTGCCCCGGCCGACGCGGCCGCGCAATTGGTGCAGTTGGGCCAGGCCCAGGCGCTCGGGGTTCTCGATGATCATCAGGCTGGCGTTGGGGACGTCGACGCCGACTTCAATCACCGTGGTCGCCACCAGCAATTGCAGGTTGCCGGCCTTGAACTCGGCCATTACCGCGGCCTTTTCCACCGGCTTCATGCGACCGTGAATCAGCCCGACCTTAAGTTCACCCAAGGCACTGGTGAGGTCTTCATAGGTGGTTTCGGCGGCCTGGCAGGTCAGCTCTTCGGATTCTTCGATCAGCGTGCACACCCAATACGCCTGACGGCCTTCGGCGCAGGCGCCGCGCACCCGTTCGATGACTTCGACGCGGCGGGTGTCGGTGACCAGCACGGTGTTGACCGGCGTTCGGCCCGGCGGCAGTTCGTCGAGGATCGAAGTGTCGAGGTCGGCGTAGGCGCTCATGGCCAGGGTGCGCGGGATCGGTGTGGCGGTCATGATCAACTGGTGCGGGCTCATGCGGCCGCCCACGCCTTTCTGGCGCAGGGCCAGGCGCTGCTGCACACCGAAGCGGTGCTGTTCGTCGATGATCACCAGCGCCAGATTCTTGAACTTCACTTCGTCTTGGAACAACGCGTGGGTGCCCACCACCATCGGGGCGCCGGCGGCGATCTGCTCCAGGGCGGCTACGCGGTTCTTGCCCTTGAGCTTGCCGGCCAGCCACGCGACTTCCAGGCCCAGCGGTTCGAGCCAGCGCTTGAAGGTGATGAAGTGCTGCTCGGCGAGAATCTCGGTGGGCGCCATCAGCGCCACCTGATAGCCGGCTTCGAGGGCCTGCAACGCGGCGAGGGCGGCGACCACGGTTTTACCCGCGCCCACGTCACCCTGGATCAGCCGCAGCATCGGTTCTTTCTGGCTCAGGTCGTAGGCAATTTCGTTGCCGACCCGTTGCTGGGCGCCCGTCGGTGCAAACCCCAGGTTGGCCAGGTATTGCGCAGGCAGGCGCTTGGCCTTGGGCATGGCCGGCGCGCGCAGCGAACGCATGCTCTCGCGCAGGCGCTGCTGGGACAGTTGATGGGTCAGCAGTTCTTCGAACGCCAGGCGATGCTGGGCCCAGTGATGACCGAGAGCCAACTCGTCGACGTCGGCATCGGCGGGTGGGTGATGCAGGTAGCGGATCGCATCATCCAGCGGCGCCAGTTGATAGTCGCGCGCCAGTTCCTGGGGCAGCCAGTCGGGCAGGCTTTTTGGCCCGAGCATCGTCAGAGTCTGCATGCACAGTTGGCGCAAGCGCTGCTGGGTCAGGCCTTCGGTGAGCGGGTAAATTGGCGTGAGGGTGGTGTCTACCGGCGGCGGTTCGTCGCCGGTAATCGCGCGGTATTCCGGGTGATAGATTTCCAGCCCCGAAGCACCGGGCCGGGCTTCGCCGTAGCAGCGCACGCGGGTACCACGCTTGAGGCCTTCCTTCTGGGCGTTGCTGAAGTGGTAGAAGCGCAGGCTCAGGCCGCCGGTGCCGTCTTGCAGGCGCACCACCAAGCTGCGGCGCTTGCCCATGACCACGTCGGCGCCGCTGACGGTGCCTTCAACCACGGCGTCCTGCCCAGGGCGCAAGTGGCCGATGGGCACCACGCGGGTGCGGTCCTGGTAACGCAGGGGCAGGTGGAACAGCACGTCCTGGAGATTTTCCAGCCCGACCTTGGCCAACTTCTCGGCCATGGCCTCCCCGACACCCTTGAGTGCCGTCACCGATACCTGCGACAGCTCAGTCATACCGTTACTTAGCTCGCAGCAGGCGGCTTGGCCACCGAACACAGGCGGATCGAGTCGGCGAGGATTTCAATCGCTTTCGGACGCGGGAAGCTCGCACGCCAGGCAATCGCCACGGTGCGGAACGGTACCGGCGGCGTCAGTGGGCGCACGGCGATCACGCCGGGGGCGTAGTGATGGCTGTCGACCGCCGACAGCGGCAGGATCGAGATACCCAGGCCGGAGGCGACCATATGGCGAATGGTTTCCAGGGAGCTGGATTCCACGGTGGTGTGCTTGGCGCCGTCGTTGCCCTTGGTCAGGGTCGGGCAGGCTTCCAGCACCTGGTCGCGGAAGCAATGGCCTTCGCCCAGCAACAGCAGGCTCTTGTCGTTGAGCAGGCCCGCGTCGATGGTGTCTTTCTGCGTCCATGGGTGGGACGCCGGCATCAGTACGTAGAACGGCTCATCGTAGAGCGGCAGCGTCAGCACATCCGCCTCGTTGAACGGCAGGGCGATGATGATCGCGTCCAGCTCGCCGTTGCGCAGTTTGTCGCGCAGCACGTGGGTGAAGTTTTCTTCGATATACAGCGGCATCTGCGGCGCGACGCGGTGCAGTTGCGGAATCAAGTGCGGGAACAGGTACGGGCCGACGGTGTAGATGGCGCCGACTTTCAGCGGGGCGGTCAGCTGGTTCTTGCCGGCCTGGGCCAGCTCGCGAATGCTTTGGGCCTGTTCCAGAACCTTCTGGGCCTGGGCGACGATGCCTTCGCCGACGGGCGTCAGGCGCACGGCGCTTTTGCTGCGCTCGAAAATCAGCACACCGAGTTCGTCTTCAAGCTTCTTCACACCCACCGACAGCGTCGGCTGGCTGACGTGGCAACGCTCGGCCGCGTGGCCGAAGTGCTGCTCTTGGGCGAGGGTAACGATGTAGCGTAATTCTGTAAGAGTCATAGCGGGCGTCCATGAGGTTGCGGGCCAAGCATACCGGCTGCAATCGATAGACGCACGTTATCAGACAGCGTAGGGGCCGCGACACCGGTTAATCGGGTATCGCCGCCCCGTATTTCACTTTTGCGGGTACTTGAAGGTGAAGGTTTCGGTGAAGGGAGCCCACCATTCAGGCACGCCGGTTTCCTTGTCTACATGGTGGAAGAAACCCTTGATCTGTGGGCTTTCATAGCGCAGCACCACGGTGTAGGTGCCGGGGCCGTCCATTTTCACGTTGTTGGCGTAGTGGGCGCCGTCTTTGGCCACCATCGGCAACAGCGTGCCGATTTCCTTGTAGTCGGGCGAGCCCTCCTTGACCAGTGAGTAGCTGATGGTCAGGTAGGGCACCCACTCACCGTTGGACAGGCCGTATTTGTTGTCGGCGGTGGCGTGCACATCGGTCTCAAGGTGTACCGAGTCCTTGCTCATCACCATGCCTGGCGGCATGGGCGCCATTTCGATGCCCACCAGGTACGAGGAGGCGATCTCCATGTCATTGATCTGCACCGGTCCGCCAATCGGGTATTCGCGGGCTTGGGCGAGGGAGGAAGCGGCCACGGCGCTGACGAGCAGCAGTGCGGCGGCGAAGGGGTTGCGCAGGTGTTTCATGGTGGGGCTCCTGGGGCGGTTAATGTGATTGTGTCGGGCGTGAATGCAGTAAACGGTTACCCAGCACCAGGAGCGAGAGGGTGACGAGCCACGCCACCAATTGAACGCCCAGAGGTCGGTCGGTGTAGCCCACCAGCGCGGTCAATGCGCGGCCGGTGAGGCTGCCATCGGAGACCAGCCAGGAGGTGTCCCAGAGCTGGTAGCCCCAGGCGGGAATCAGGTCGATACCGGCGAGGATCGCGGCGGCCCGGCCAGCCATGCCGGCGGCAAGCAAGGCGATCATCCAGCCGGTAATCGAGAACAGGCGCTTGAGGCTGATGGCGACCAGGCCGCGGTACATCAGCCAGGACAGCGCGGCGCCGGCGACGATACCGAGCACGCCGCCGGCCAGCATCGACAGTGGGTCTGTCTGGCTGGAGGCGGCGATGCCATAGAGGAACAGCACGATTTCCGAGCCTTCGCGCAGCACGGCCACGGTGATGACCACGGCCAGGGCCCAGAGTGATTTTTCACCCTTGAGTACTGAATTGCCGGCGCTGCGCAGTTGGGTCGCCAGCTCGCGACCATGACTGGCCATCCACAGGTTGTGCCAGCCCAGCATGACCACGGCGACCACCAGGATGGCTGCGTTGAAAATCTCCTGGCCAAAGCCCTGCAGCGCCTGGGTAATTGCGCCGGTAAATAGTGCGAGGATGCCGGCACCGAGCACGCCGGCTGCGATTCCGCCGCCAATGAACAGCCCACGTCTTGCCAGGCCCTGGGTGGCGGCCATCACGATGCCCACCACAATCCCGGCTTCCAGCACTTCTCGAAACACGATCAACAGACAGGCCAGCATGGCTTACTCCTTGGCCGCGACGGCGGTGACCGTGCCTTTGGCCTGGTCGGGGTGGTAGTCATCGAAGAAGGTGTAGGTGCCGGGATGCAGCGGGCCGGCAAACACCGTGATGGTGTTGCCGGGGACGATGATTTTTTCGAATTTCATGTCGTAGCTTTCGAACTCGTCGACGCTTTCATCGTGGCTGGTGAGTTGAATGCGAAAGCGCTCACCGGCCGGCACCTCGAACGTCGAGGGGCTGAAGGTGTGGTTCTGAATGACCAGGGTGACCAGCTGGTCCGCCTGTGCAGCGACGGGTAAAGCCAGTAGGAGGAGAGCCAGCCGGGCAAGGTTGGGCATGCCGAATGTCCGCTAATGAGAACTATTCGCGGATAATTAGCGTTGTCTTTAAGTGTTACAAGTGAAGATCGAGTTAGGTGTTGACTCGTTCAAGCCTGGTTCAGGTTGCGGTGATGCGGAGGGAGGGAGCAACAGCCGTAGGCACCCGAGAGTGCCCACGGTAGGGTTTAGCGGCGACGTTTTTCGATGTTGTAAACGAATGGTGCAACGATCTCGATGCTCCCGCCTTTCAACATGTCGGCCGGCGGCTTGGGCAGCGGCTGGGCACGACGGATCATGTCGAGGGTGGCGCGGTCCAGGTCGGCGTTGCCGGAGCGGCCCACCAGTTCGTAGGACAGCACGTTGCCATCGGCATCCACCACGAAACGCAGGCGGTTCAGGCCTTCCTTGCCACGCGCCTGGGCGCCCGGCGGGTACTTCTTGTACTTCTGCAGGTGGCCCAGCAGGGTACTTTCCCAGGTGGCCTTGGCCGCGATCTGCTGCGGTGAAGGGCCCGGTTGTGGCTGGGCGGATTTTTCCGTAGGCGCGTTGTTCTGCGGAGTTTCGCTCGGCGGCTCTTCGGAAGGTTTTTCCTTGGGCGGATCGGGCTTCTTCTCCACAGGCTTGGGCGGCTGTGGTTTTGGCTTGGGCTTGACCGGCTTTGGCACCTGGATCGTCGGCTTAGGTGCCTCGGCCAGTTTCGGCAATGGCAGCTCTTCGACTGGCGCAGGCGGCTGTGGCGGCGTGATCACCTTCGGCGGGGCCGGAGGTGGTGGCGCCGGCATCGGTGCCAGGTCGATGACCATGGCGGCCGGAGGCAGCTGGACCATATGTGGCGCCGACCACTGGAGCGCGATGATGATCGCGACGGCGTGGACGCCCAGCACGACGGCAAGGCTGGTGCCATAACGCGTCAGTTTGTGGCGCGTCGTGATCATTTCTTGGCTGCCGTCTCAAGTCCGACCAGGCCTACCTTGAGGTAGCCGGCTGCCCGCAGGGCATCCATCACGCTCATCAGGTCGCCGTAGTCCACGCCCTTGTCGGCCTGGAAGAAGATGGTCGTGTCTTTCTTGCCCTGGGTCTTGGCGTCAAGCACCGCGCCCAGGGTGTCGGATTTGACTTCTTCTTCGCCCAGGAACAGACGCTGGTCCGCCTTCACGCTGAGGAATATCGGTTTCTCCGGCCGCGGCGCAGGTTTCGCGCTGGAAGCGGGCAGGTCGACCTTGATATCCACGGTGGCCAACGGTGCTGCCACCATGAAGATGATCAGCAGCACCAGCATCACGTCGATAAACGGCGTGACGTTGATTTCGTGGTT
Organism: Pseudomonas sp. P7758; assembly: GCF_013386485.1. NCBI lineage: Bacteria > Pseudomonadati > Pseudomonadota > Gammaproteobacteria > Pseudomonadales > Pseudomonadaceae > Pseudomonas > Pseudomonas sp. P7758. The sequence continues at coordinate 51,327 of NZ_JACARS010000027.1, forward strand.
CTCGACGAGCTCGTCGTCGCCTTGATTCAAATGCAGGCCCATGGCCGATTACCCCACTTTCACCATGTGCGGTTGCGAGCTGCGCTCGGAAGGCAGGTGATCGAGGTCACGGCTGACCAGCAACAGGACTTCTGCCGAAGCGTCCGACACCTGCGCCTTGTAGCCGGCGATCGAACGGGCGAAGACGTTGTAGATCACCACCGCAGGAATCGCGGCAACCAGGCCCAGTGCGGTTGCCAGCAGGGCTTCGGCGATGCCGGGCGCCACGACGGCGAGGTTGGTGGTCTGGGTTTTGGCGATGCCGATGAAGCTGTTCATGATGCCCCATACGGTACCGAACAGGCCGACGAAGGGCGCGGTGGAACCGATGGTGGCCAGCACGCCGGTGCCGTTGCTCATGTTGCGACCGCAGGCGGCAACCAGGCGCTCAAGACGGAAACTGACGCGTTCCTTGATGCCTTCCTTTTCACGGGTGTTGGCAGACAGGCGCATCTCTTCGAGTGCGTCGTGAACCAGCAGGTGCGCCAGGGTGCCCTTCTTCGCCGCGCTTTCGCTGGCTTCTTTCAGGGTGGTGGCTTTTTTCAGGTGGACGATTTCAGTGCGCAGGCGACGCTTGGCGCCCAGCAGTTCGAAGCCCTTGGCGATCCAGATGGTCCAGGTGATGATCGAAGCGATGGCCAGGCCGATCATCACGATCTTCACGATGATGTCAGCGTTCTGGTACATGCCCCACGGCGACAGGTCGTGGGCCATGCCCAGGCTGTTGTCTTCTTCCAGCACGACGCCGGAATCGTCAGCCGGTGCGCCTTCGGCGGCCAGGGCCGGGTCGGTCGCGGCCGGTGCAGCGGCTGGCGCAGGAGCGTTTTGCTCTGTAGCTGGCGCGCTCGCTGCAGGCGGGGCGGCCGGCGCGGTGTTGTCGGCGAACGCGGCGGTCGGTGCCAGCAGGACGCTGAACAGCACTGCCGCAATCGCACGCCAGGCGCGGGATGGGCTGTGAGGCTTGGTTGGCGAAGCGGGGGATGTATTGCGTGTCATGCTGGCCGGACCTGAGAGAAAAAATGAGTGAGCGTCCTTCCAGACCGTAACGGGTCGAGGACAAATGGGCGGTTATTATTGCAAGTAATTCTTGTTAACAGAAGTAATACAGTTACTTTATTTGTCGTTTTGCTGGCCGCTGGTCATCTGCGGGGGCTAACCTTGACCTTTAAGAACGGAGTTTTGTGATGTCTGCGCCTTCTGTGGTGATTGCCGGTTGCGGCGATGTCGGTAGCCGTCTGGCCACCCAATTGCTGGCCCAGGGCTGGGAGGTTCATGGCCTGCGGCGGGATATTTCGCGCCTTCCCAAGGGCGTTATCGGGATTGCCGGCGACCTGTTCAATGAAGACTGCCCCGATACCTGGCCGGTGGGCGGGGTGGATTACCTGGTGTATTGCGCGGCCGCCACCGATCACGACGAGGCGGGTTATCGTGCGGCATACGTGCAAGGGTTGCGGCATGTGCTGGAGTGGCTGAACGACTACGGCCAGGAGCCCAGGCACCTGCTGTTTGTGTCCAGCAGCAGTGTGTATGGGCAGCAGAACGGTGAGTGGGTCGACGAAAGCTCCGAGACCAAGGCAGGCGGTTATTCCGGCCAAGTCATGCTGGAAGCCGAGCAAGTGGCGTTGGATAGCGGCATTCCCGCCAGTGTCGTGCGCCTTACCGGGATTTATGGTCCAGGTCGGGAGTGGTTGTTGAGCCAAGTGCGCCAGGGCTATCGCGTGGCGATTGAACCGCCTTTATATGGCAACCGGATTCACGCGGATGACGCGGCGGGTTTGCTGGCGTTTTTGCTGCAGCACGTGGAGCAGGGGGGTGTGCTGGATAAGTGCTACATCGGCGTTGACGATGCTCCGGCCCCGCTGGCCGAGGTGGTTGCCTGGTTGCGCGAGTACCTTGGCGTGACCGAATGGGCCGAGAACGCCAGCGTGCGACGCGCCGGTAGCAAGCAGTGCAGCAACGCCCGGGCCAAGGCGTTGGGCTGGGTGCCGCGTTATCCGAGTTATCGCGAAGGGTATGCGGCGATCCTGGAGGGTTGATCGCGGCGTGAAGAAAAAGGAGCCTGAGGGCTCCTTTTTTGCGTCACTGTTTTTCCAGCAACCACTGTCGTGGCCCGGGGGTAAACGAGGGTACCTCGTCGGCCTGGGCGGTGTTGATCGCCTGGAAGATCTCCAGTTGCTTGCCCTTGCGCGCAAAGATCCACGGGTTGCCCTGGCCGTTCAACTGTAGCCAGATACTGTCGTAGCCGCCGCTCATGGAGGCGCAATCGCCCGCCAGGCACAGCGAGTACTGATCGGCGCCGGGCAAGCCGGTCACCTGGCCATTGGCCTGGAACTGTACGGTGGCGCCTTCGCCAGTGCCGCTGCTGATTTTCCAGGTGCCGCCCATGTAGGCGGCGTACAGGGTGCGTTCGAAGTCGGCACCCAGTGGCGCGCCTTCGGGGGCTGGATCCTTGGCACGGGCGAACAGTTGCTCGGGCTCGTTATCATTGGCCCCTTGCAGCAGCAGCTTGCCTTTACGCTTGAGTTCAGTGGCGGAGCTGCCGTAGAAATCGACACTCCAGGCGCCGGATTTTTCACCCAGCAATTTGCCTTCAGCTACTTCAAAACCGTTGTAGTAGCGGGCCTGGGACGCTTTGGTGTTCACCTCCCATTCGAGGTTCGGACCATAGCTCTGCAGGGCTTCACGCAAAGGGCCGCCCTTGGCTGACGCGTCGATGGCGGCCTGGTTGATCCAGGTGCCGCTCACATCCAGGTCGGCGGGATTGCTGGCGCAGCCGCCGAGCAACAGGGCGAGCAACGAAGAGGCAACGAGCGCTTTGCGCATTACGAAATCCTTCCAAGAACCAATTCGGCGCAGCCTTCCCGTGGAAACGCTGCGCCGGATGTTTTACTCGATGACCAGAATGGCGTCCATCTCAACCTGCGCGCCCTTTGGCAGGGCGGCAACGCCGATGGCGGCGCGGGCAGGGTACGGCTGTTCGAAGTATTTGCCCATGATCTCGTTGACCTTGGCGAAGTGGCTCAGGTCGGTGAGGAAGATGTTCAGTTTGACGATGTCCTTGAACGAACCGCCCGCAGCTTCGGCAACCGACTTCAGGTTTTCGAAGACCTGGATGGTCTGGGCTTCAAAGCCTTCAACCAGCTCCATGGTTTTTGGGTCCAGTGGAATCTGGCCGGACATGTAGACGGTATTGCCCGCCTTGATCGCCTGGGAATAAGTACCGATTGCTGCTGGTGCCTTGTCGCTGGTGATAACAGTCTTGGTCATGAATGACTCCTTGTAATGGATGGGCTAGGCGCGCATGCGGGTGATGCGGATGACCCCGGTCAGGGCGCGCAGTTTCTTGATCACGCGGGCCAGGTGCACGCGGTCGTGCACGCTGACCACCAGTTGGACCACGCTGATGCGGCCATCGCGTTCGTCCATGCTGATTTTCTCGATATTGCCGTCGGCCGCGTTCACGCTGCTGGCCAGCAGGGCAATCAGGCCGCGCTGGTGTTCCAACTCGACCCGCAGCTCGACGTTGAATTCGCCAGTGACATCCTTTGCCCACGAAAGCTGGATGCATTTCTCGGGGTTGTGGCGGATTTCACTGATGTTGCGGCAGTTGTCCAGGTGCACCACCATGCCTTTGCCCGCAGACAGGTGGCCGACAATCGGGTCGCCCGGGATCGGCGTGCAGCACTTGGCGTAGCTGAGCACCAGGCCTTCGGTGCCGCGAATCGCCAGCGGGCCTTCGGGGCTTGGCAACTGTTCGCCTTCGCCCAGCAGGCGGCGCGCGACCACATAGGCCATGCGGTTGCCCAGGCCGATGTCTTCCAGCAAGTCTTCGATCAGTTCCTGGCGGTACTCGTGCAACATCGCCTGCACGCGTTCGGCCGGGATCTTGTCCAGTGAGCTGTCGAAGCCGTTGAGCACCTTGTTCAGCAGGCGTTCGCCCAGGCTGATGGACTCGGAACGGCGTTGCAGTTTCAGGGCATGACGGATGTGGGTGCGAGCCTTGCCGGTGACCACAAAGTTGAGCCAGGCCGGGTTCGGGCGCGCGCCCGGTGCGCTGACGATCTCCACCGTGGAACCGCTTTGCAGCGGTTCCGACAGCGGGGCCAGTCGACGATTGATCCGACAGGCTATGCAGCTGTTACCCACATCGGTGTGCACCGCGTAGGCAAAGTCGACCGCCGTGGAGCCTTTGGGCAGCTCCATGATCCGGCCTTTGGGCGTGAACACGTAGACCTCGTCCGGGAACAGGTCGATCTTCACGCTTTCGATAAATTCCAGGGAGTTGCCGGCACGTTGCTGCATTTCCAGCACGCCCTTGACCCACTGGCGGGCGCGGGCATGGGTGCCTTTTGGCTGCTCGTCGCCGGTGGATTTGTACAGCCAATGGGCGGCGATGCCGTTGTTGGCCATCTCTTCCATTTCGCGGGTGCGGATCTGGATCTCGATCGGCACCCCGTGCATACCGAACAGCGTGGTATGCAGCGACTGATAGCCGTTGGCCTTGGGAATCGCGATGTAATCCTTGAAGCGTCCCGGCAGGGGCTTGTACAAATTATGTACAGCACCCAGTACGCGGTAGCAGGTATCGACCTTGTCGACGATGATCCGGAACGCGTACACGTCCATGATCTCGTTGAAGGCCCGGCGCTTGCCGCGCATCTTCTTGTAGATGCCGTAGATGTGTTTCTGCCGGCCGCTGACTTCGCCCTCGATCTCATCGATCGCCAGGCAATGGCTCAGGGATTCTTCGATCTTGTTGACGATTTCCTTGCGATTGCCCCGGGCGCGTTTCACTGCCTGGTAGATGCGCGCGGAACGCATCGGGTGCATGGCCTTGAAGCCGAGGTCTTCGAACTCGATACGAATGGCGTGCATGCCCAGCCGGTTGGCGATGGGCGCGTAGATTTCCAGGGTTTCCTTGGCGATGCGCCGGCGTTTTTCACCGGACAGCACTTCCAGCGTGCGCATGTTGTGCAGCCGGTCGGCCAGCTTGACCAGGATCACCCGGATGTCCCGGGCCATGGCCATGGCCATCTTCTGGAAGTTTTCCGCCTGGGCTTCGGCCTTGGTCTCGAAGTTCATCTGGGTCAGTTTGCTGACCCCGTCGACCAGTTCGGCCACGGTTTCGCCAAATTGCGCACTGAGCGCTTCCTTGGCAATGCCGGTGTCTTCGATCACGTCATGCAGCATCGCGGCCATCAGGCTCTGATGGTCCATGTGCATGTCGGCAAGAATATTGGCCACGGCAAGAGGATGCGTGACATACGCCTCGCCACTGCGGCGGCGTTGGCCGTCGTGGGCTTGTTCGGCGTAGAAATACGCTCGGCGGACCAGGTTGACCTGGTCTGGGCCGAGGTAGGTCGATAAGCGATCGGCGAGGGCGTCTATGCTCGGCAAAGTATTAACTCCTGCCGTTGGCTGTGACCCCGCGCCGTGCTACGTCGACCAGGCATAGGCTTAGACGGCCTCGTTGGACTCGTCCTCGAACGCTGCAAACAGCGGTTCGTCTTCAACGATTTCGGCGTTGGCGATGAACTCGTAGCTCATCAGGCCTTCAGCGATTTCACGCAGGGCTACAACGGTAGGCTTGTCGTTTTCCCACTGGACCAGGGGCTCTTTGCCGCCAGTGGCCAGTTGACGGGCACGCTTGGTAGAGAGCATGACCAGCTCAAAGCGGTTATCCACGTGTTCTAGGCAGTCTTCAACGGTTACGCGGGCCATGGTATTCCTCGGAGCGAATGCAATATGCGCGCTGCCCGGTTGGGCGAGCGGACTGAACAGTTTAAAAAATCACCAGCGTTTAGGGAAGCGCTGATTTTTCGCAGGCCATCGCAAACGCGCTACAAGTGCCAATGTAAAGCCCCTGCAGCGGTTTTGGGAAGAGCCAATCAGCCGAGCAGTTCGGCCAATAATTTGCCGAAACGCTGCTGCTGACGCTTTTGCTGGAGCTGATTGGCGCGGAAAATCGCTTTCAGATCGTCCAGCGCGTGGGCGAAATCGTCGTTGATGATCAGGTAGTCGTAGTCGACGTAGTGGCTCATTTCACTGACGGCTTCACGCATGCGACCTTCGATGATCTCGTCGCTGTCCTGGCCACGATTGGTCAGGCGCTGGTGCAATGCTTCCAGCGAAGGCGGCAGGATGAAGATCGAGCGGGCTTTGGGCATCAACTGGCGCACTTGCTCGGCGCCCTGCCAGTCGATTTCCAGGATCAGGTCGTGGCCTTCGTCCAGGGTCTGCTGCAGGTGGCTTTGCGAGGTGCCGTAGAGGTTGCCGAAGACCTCGGCGCGCTCGAGGAAATCACCGTGCTCGATCATCTTGACGAACTCGGTGCGCTCGACGAAGTGGTAGTGCACGCCGTTCACTTCACCCGGGCGCATGGCGCGGGTGGTGTGGGACACCGAGATGCGGATCTGCTCGTCAGCGTCGGTCAGGGCCTTGACCAGGCTGCTTTTGCCCGCGCCCGATGGGGCAGAAATGATGTAAAGGGTGCCGGTGCTGTGGGTCATGTCAGGGTGCCTTACTCGATATTCTGTACTTGTTCGCGCATTTGCTCGATCAACACTTTGAGGTTGACCGCCGCCTGGGTACTGCGCGGATCAAAGGCTTTGGAGCCCAGTGTATTGGCTTCGCGGTTGAGTTCCTGCATCAGGAAGTCCAGGCGCCGACCGGCGGCACCGGCAGACTTGAGCACGCGGCGCACTTCCAGGATGTGGGTGCTCAGGCGGTCGAGTTCTTCGGCCACGTCGCTTTTTTGCGCCAGCAGGACCATCTCTTGCTCCAGGCGCACCGGATCCAGTTCGGCCTGCATGTCGGCGAAGCGGTCCAGGACCTTCTGGCGCTGGGTGGCAAGCATCTGCGGCACCAGTTCGCGCAGGGTCACCACGTCTTCTTCAATGGAGGTCAGGCGGTCGCTGATCAGGCGGGCCAGTTCGGCCCCTTCACGCTCGCGGCCGGCCTTGAGTTCTTTCAAGCCTTGGTTGAACAGGGTCAGCGCCTCGGCGTTCAACGCCTGTGGGTCAGTGGCATCGGCCACCAGCACGCCGGGCCAGGCCAGGACTTCCAGCGGGTTGATGGCGGCAGGCTGCTTGATCAGGCCGGCGATGGTTTCGGCGGCGGCGACCAATTGGGCGGCGCGCTCGCGATCCACCTGCAACGGCTTGCCGGTGGTTTCCTCGGTAAAGCGCAGGGTGCATTCCAGCTTGCCGCGGGAGATGCCCTGGCGCAGTGCCTCACGAACCGCGCCTTCGAGGTCGCGAAACGATTCCGGCAGGCGCAGGTGCGGCTCCAGGTAGCGGCTGTTGACCGAGCGCAATTCCCAGCTCAGGGTGCCTTGGACGCCGGCTTTTTCGACGCGGGCGAAGGCGGTCATGCTGTGCACCATGGAGGTACCTCGCGATGCAGTCCCGCAAACAGGCGGGCTGATGGGTAGATTGAAGCCGACAGGCTGCGAAGGCGCAGGATTGTAGCTCAAGGGGACGGGTGGCCCCAAACAGTGGCTTCGGTGCCCGGGTTTGTAACAGGATTTTTTAGCCGTGCCGATCAGGGCTGGCGGCTCTATAATGCTCGGCAGTTTTTCGTCCTCCGTACAGGTATCCCCTATGAAACGTCCAAGTGGTCGCGCTGCCGATCAGCTCCGCTCGATCCGCATCACCCGCAACTACACCAAACACGCCGAGGGATCTGTACTGGTCGAGTTTGGCGATACCAAGGTTATCTGCACCGTCAGCGTCGAAAACGGCGTGCCGCGTTTCCTCAAGGGCCAGGGCCAGGGTTGGTTGACCGCCGAATACGGCATGCTGCCGCGCGCCACCGGCGAGCGTAACCAGCGTGAAGCCAGCCGTGGCAAGCAAGGCGGCCGCACCCTGGAAATCCAGCGCCTGATCGGTCGCTCCCTGCGTGCAGCCCTGGACATGTCCAAGCTGGGCGACGTGACCCTGTACGTCGACTGCGACGTGATCCAGGCCGACGGTGGCACCCGTACTGCCTCCATCACCGGCGCCATGGTTGCCCTGGTCGACGCGCTCAAGGTCATCAAGAAACGTGGCGGCCTGAAAGGCGGCGATCCGCTCAAGCAGATGATCGCGGCTGTATCGGTCGGCATGTATCAGGGCGAGCCGGTGCTGGATCTGGACTATCTTGAAGATTCGGCTGCCGAGACCGACCTGAACGTGGTGATGACCAGCACCGGTGGTTTCATCGAAGTGCAGGGCACCGCCGAAGGCGCGCCATTCCAGCCGGCGGACCTGAATGCCATGCTGGCCCTGGCCCAGAAGGGCATGACCGAAATCTTCGAACTGCAGAACGCCGCATTGGCCGACTGATTCAATCCCAAGGAGCGACGCCATGAGTGACAGCCAACTTCCACTGCCGACACCGTCCAAGGAAGTTCGCCAGTGGGCGATGCTCTGTCATTTTGCGGCGTTCTTCGGGCTGATGTTCCCGTTCGGCAGCCTGCTGGGGCCCTTGATTCTTTGGCAGGTGAAGAAGGATGCAGACCCGTTCATTGATGACCAGGGCAAGGAAGCGCTGAATTTCCAGATCACCGTGGGCATTGCCTGGGCGGTCTGCTTCCTGCTGGGTTTTATCGTGATCGGCTTCGTGTTGATGACTGTGCTGGTGATCGGCGCGGTGGTGATGACGATCATTGCGGGCATCAAGGCCAACAAGGGCGTGGCTTATCGTTATCCGTGGACGTTGCGGTTGATCAAATAACCACCGCCCACAAAAAAACCGACAGTGATGTCGGTTTTTTTGTGCCTGGAAAAAGACCTTAGATGGTCAAGGTCCAGTCGTAGTCCACGATCAGCGGCGCGTGCTGCGAGAAGCGCGGCTGGCGTGGCAGACGTGCGCTGCGCACGAAGCGACGCAAGCCTGGCGTCAGCAGCTGGTAGTCAAAACGCCAGCCGAGGTTGAGCATCTCGGCCTGTTCGTTATCCGGCCACCAGCTGTACTGGTCGCCTTCGCGGCTGACTTCCCGCAGGGCATCGACATAGCCCATGTTGCCGACAATCTCGTCCATCCAGGCCCGTTCCGGCGCCAGGAAGCCCGGGGATTGCTGGCTGTCGCGCCAGTTCTTGATATCCAGCTTCTGTTGCGCCACGTACAGCGAGCCACAGTAAATGTACTCGCGACGTTTGCGTCGCTGTTTATCCAGATAACGGGCGAAGTCGTCCATTAGCTTGAACTTCTGGTTCAAGTCTTCATCGCCATTCTGCCCTGATGGAAGCAGCAAGGTCGCAATGCTGACCTTATCGAAATCGGCTTGCAGGTAGCGCCCGTAGCGGTCGGCTGTCTCGAAGCCGAGGCCGCTGATGACCGCCTTGGGTTGCAACCGCGAATACAAAGCCACGCCGCCTTGGGCGGGAACTTCGGCATCACAGGCATAAAGGAAGTAGCCATCCAGTTGGAAGGCTGGGTCGTCCAGTTCAAAGGCGGAGGCGCGGGTGTCCTGCAGGCAGATGACGTCGGCATTCTGGGCTTGCAGCCAACTGAGCAAACCACGCTCGACTGCAGCCTGAATACCATTGACGTTCACACTGATGATCCGCATAAATGGCCCCAAAAATCGCGTGCGTGTATGATACACGCCGTCTACCTAATTAGCTAAATCCGTGGTATCTGAGGCTTTTTTCATGCAGGCGTATCAACGCGATTTTATTCGTTTTGCCATCGATCGCGGCGTATTGCGCTTCGGTGAGTTCACTTTGAAGTCCGGGCGCACCAGCCCTTACTTCTTCAATGCCGGCCTTTTCAACTCGGGTTCTGCCCTGGCGCAGCTGGGTCGTTTCTATGCGGCCGCCATCGTTGAAAGCGGTATTTCCTTCGACGTGCTGTTCGGTCCTGCCTACAAGGGCATTCCCCTGGCCGCCGCGACGGCCGTGGCTCTGGCTGAACATCACGAGCTGGATCTCCCTTGGTGCTTCAACCGCAAGGAAGCCAAGGCCCACGGTGAAGGCGGCAGCCTGGTGGGTGCGCCGCTCAAGGGCGACGTGCTGATCATCGACGACGTGATCACTGCCGGTACGGCGATTCGCGAAGTGATGCAGATCATCGCTTCACAGGACGGCGCCAAGGCGGCCGGCGTGTTGATCGCGCTGAACCGCCAGGAGCGCGGCAACGGTGAATTGTCGGCGATCCAGGAAGTGGAACGTGATTTCGCGATTCCAGTGGTGAGCATCGTGTCCCTGAACCAGGTGTTGCAGTTCCTGGAAGATGACCCGCAGCTCAAGCAGCATTTGCCGGCGGTCAAGGCTTATCGCGAGCAGTTCGGCGTTTAGAAGATCCATGTGGGAGCGGGCTTGCTCGCGAATACGGCTTGTCAGTTGATATATGTGTCGACTGACCCGCCGCTTTCGCGAGCAAGCCCGCTCCCACATTTTTAGACCGAGTACATAGAAAAGGCCCCGTTCAATCGAATTGAACGGGGCCTTTTTGTTTACCAGCGCTTAGGGGCGCTTGCGGTTGCTGATCAGGGTACCCACACCGGTATCGGTGAAGATTTCCAGCAGGATCGCATTCGGCACCCGGCCATCCAGGATCAACGAGCTGCCAACGCCGCCTTGCACCGCTTCCAGCGCGCAGCGGATCTTCGGCAGCATGCCGCCGTAGATGGTGCCGTCGGCGATCAGGTCGTCCACTTGCTGGGTCGTCAGGCCGGTCAAGACCTTGCCTTCCTTGTCCATCAAGCCGGCGATGTTGGTGAGCAGCATCAGCTTCTCGGCCTTCAGCGCCTCGGCCACCTTGCCGGCCACGAGGTCGGCGTTGATGTTGTAGGACTCACCGTTGGCACCGACACCGATCGGCGCGATCACCGGAATGAAATCGCCTTTCACCAGCAGGTTCAGCAGGTCGGTGTTGATGCCGATCACTTCGCCCACCTGGCCGATGTCGATGATTTCCGGCTGGGTCATCTCCGGGGTCTTGCGGGTCACGGTGAGCTTCTTCGCCCGGATCAGTTCGGCGTCCTTGCCGGTCAGGCCGATGGCGCTGCCGCCGTGGCGGTTGATCAGGTTGACGATGTCTTTGTTCACCTGGCCGCCCAGGACCATCTCTACCACGTCCATGGTCTGGGCGTCGGTCACACGCATGCCGTCGATGAAGTGACTCTCGATGGACAGGCGCTTGAGCAGGTCACCGATTTGCGGGCCGCCACCGTGCACCACCACCGGGTTGATCCCGACGGCTTTCATCAACACGATGTCGCGGGCAAAGCCGGTTTTCAGCTCGTCGCTTTCCATGGCATTGCCGCCGTACTTGATCACCAGCGTCTTGCCGACGTAGCGTCGAATGTAAGGCAACGCTTCGGAAAGGACCTTGGCGGTATTGGCGGCGGCTTCGCGTTCGAGGGTCATTCAGGGCTCCGGTAAAAAATCAGAACGGTAATTGGAGATCAGGGGCAACACGTTTCAACTGGGCGTGGAACACGTCCTTGATGCGCTGCAACTCAGCCTCGGTATCCGCCTCGAAACGCAGCACCAGCACCGGTGTGGTGTTGGATGCGCGAACCAGGCCCCAGCCTTTGGCGTAATCGACTCGCACACCATCAATGCTGGTCAGGTCGGCGCCTTCGCCCCATTGCGCATCGTGCAGTGCGTCAATGATGCTGAATTTGCTCTCCTCGGTCACATGGATATTGATCTCTGGCGTAGAAATATCATTCGGGAAGGTCTGGAACAGCTCCTGCGCGGTCGATTTTTCCTTGCTGAGGATCTCCAGCAGACGAGCGGCGCTGTAAATGCCGTCGTCAAAGCCGAACCAGCGCTCCTTGAAGAACACATGGCCGCTCATTTCGCCGGCCAACAGCGCGCCGGTTTCTTTCATTTTCTTTTTGATCAACGAGTGGCCAGTCTTCCACATTAGCGGGCGACCGCCGTATTCCTTGATCAGCGGTGTGAGGCGGCGGGTGCACTTCACGTCGAAGATAATTTCGGCACCTGGGTTGCGCGCAACCACGTCGCGGGCAAACAGCATCAGCAGGCGGTCCGCAAACACGTTTTCGCCGGTGTCCGTCACCACGCCAACGCGGTCGCCGTCACCGTCGAAGGCCAGGCCGACGTCAGCCCCGGTCTCCTTGACCTTGGCGATCAGGTCTACCAGGTTCTCGGGCTTGCCTGGATCCGGGTGATGGTTCGGGAAGTTGCCGTCGACGTCACAGAACAGCGGGATCACTTCGCAGTTCAGGGCTTCGAGCAGTTGCGGGGCGATCACGCCGGCCGCGCCATTGCCGCAGTCCACCACCACTTTGAGGCGGCGCGCGAGTTTGACGTCGCCGGTGATTTGGTCAGAGTAGCGCTGCAGGATGTCGACTTTGGTGACGCTGCCTTCGCCGCTTGTCAGGTCGTTGGTCTTCAGGCGGGTGTGCAGGGCCTGGATCTGTTCGTTGGCGAGGGTATCGCCAGCGATGACGATCTTGAAGCCGTTGTAGTCCGACGGGTTATGGCTGCCGGTGAGCATCACGCCCGACTTGCCGGCCAGTACGTTGGCTGCGTAGTACAGCGCAGGCGTCGGCACCAGGCCCACGTCGCTGACGTGGCAACCGCTGTCGGCCAGGCCCTGGATCAGTTGCTCGACCAGCTCGGGGCCGGACAGGCGGCCATCACGGCCTACGGAAACGTTGGGCTCGCCCTGTGCCAGGCTCTGGGAGCCAATGGCGCGGCCGATCCAGTAGGCGGTCTCGGCGGTCAGGGTCTTGGGGACCACGCCACGAATGTCATAGGCGCGGAAAATGCTGTCGGGAAATGTCGGGGCGACTCGGGCTGGGTTGCTCATTGCGGGGGGGAACTCCATCGATAAGGGGCTGGGCTGGCCTCAAGGGTGCTGACCGGCAGGCTCAAACTGAAGGGTAAGACGGCGTTTTTGGCATAGAGTTCGTGGTGCAAAAGTGCCATCGGCGCCGAAGCTCCGCCCTTTTGCCCCCTTAATGCCCTGATTTCACTGGGGAAACCTTGCTGGTAAGTTCCGCGCATTCTTCATCCTGAAAGGCCATGCGTTGGCATCAGGCCGGGTGAGGCACCCGGCTTGTTCGGCTAAGTCAATTCAGCTTAGTCAGTGGCTGCCGGAATGCCCGAAGCCACCTGCGCCTCGTTGTGTTTCGTCGAACTCTTCGACCAGCTCGAAGTGCGCCTGCACCACCGGTACCAGCACGAGTTGGGCAATGCGCTCGCCGACGGCGATATTGAACGCGGTCTGGCCACGGTTCCAGCAGGACACCATCAACTCGCCCTGGTAGTCCGAGTCGATCAGCCCCACCAGGTTGCCGAGGACGATGCCGTGTTTGTGGCCCAGGCCGGAGCGCGGCAGGATCAGCGCCGCCAGGCCCGGGTCGCCCACGTAGATCGACAGGCCGGTCGGAATCAGAATGGTCTGGCCTGGTTCAAGCACGGTGTCCTGCTTGAGCATGGCACGCAGGTCGAGGCCGGCGGAGCCTGGTGTGGCGTAGGCCGGCAGCGGGAATTCGTTGCCGATGCGGGGGTCGAGGATCTTGGCTTGCAAAGCGTGCATGGAAATTAAACCTGGTTCAGCCGTTGGGCGATAAAAGAGATCAGTTGGCGGGCAATCTTGCCTTTGCTGGTCTGGGCGAAAACGGTAGCGTGCAACTCGCGGTCGATCACGCTGATGGCATTTTCCTCGCTGTTGAAGCCGATGCTCGGGTTGGCGACATCGTTGGCGACAATCAGGTCGAGGTTTTTGTCTTTCAATTTGCGTGCGGCATAGTCCAGCAAATGCTCGGTTTCGGCGGCAAAACCGACGCTGAACGGGCGGTCCTCACGGGTGGCGATGGTCGCCAGGATGTCCGGGTTACGGACCATTTGCAGGAGCAGGCCGTCGCCGCTTGTAGGGTCTTTCTTGAGTTTCTGCGGTGCAACCACCTCGGGGCGGTAGTCCGCTACCGCAGCCGAAGCGATGAACAGGTCGCAGGGAATCGCCGCTTCACAGGCCGCCAGCATGTCGCGGGCGCTGACTACGTCGATTCGGGTGACGCGATCCGGGGTCGGCAGATGCACCGGGCCGGTGATCAACGTCACACGGGCGCCTGCCTCGACCGCCGCTTCCGCCAGGGCAAAGCCCATTTTTCCTGAGCTATGGTTGGTGATGTAGCGCACCGGGTCGATGTTTTCCTGGGTCGGGCCGGCGGTGATCAGCACGTGCTTGCCGGTCAGGGCCAGGTGCTGGAAGCAGTCGGCGGCGCAGTGGGCCAGGTCGGTGGCTTCGAGCATGCGGCCCATGCCCACGTCGCCGCAGGCCTGGCTGCCGGAGGCCGGGCCGAAAACCTTGAGGCCGCGGCTTTGCAGGAGTTGGGTGTTGGCCTGGGTGGCCGGGTCGCGCCACATGGCCTGGTTCATGGCCGGGGCGATCGCGACGGTGGCGTCGGTGGCCAGTACCAGGGTGGTCAGCAGGTCGTCGGCAATGCCTTGGGCCAGGCGGGCGATCAGGTCGGCGGTGGCCGGGGCAATCAGCACCAGGTCGGCCCACTTGGCCAGCTCGATGTGGCCCATGGCGGCTTCGGCCGCAGGGTCCAGCAGGTCGAGGTGCACCGGGTGGCCGGACAAGGCCTGCATGGTCAACGGGGTGATGAATTCACTGCCGCCACGGGTCATGACCACGCGCACTTCGGCGCCTTGGTCGAGAAGCCTGCGAACCAGCTCTGCGCTCTTGTAGGCGGCAATGCCGCCGCCGACGCCGAGAACGATGCGTTTCCGATACAGACGCTGCATTGGCTTGCCTTTCCAGTTCAGTGATGGCGTTGCGATGCCCCCTCCCCAGGTGAAATCGCACGCAAAAAGATGGCCTAAGATACCACAGCGTCCGCCATGCAACAGCGGCGCACATGCACACGGAGGTGCCATGAGTATTCGCGATTGGCCTGCGGCAGAGCGTCCGCGGGAGAAGCTGTTGGAGCTGGGAGCGGAGAACCTTTCCGACGCGGAATTGCTGGCGATTTTCCTGCGCACCGGGGTGTCCGGCAGAAGTGCCGTGGACCTGGCGCGCCATCTGCTGGCGCAATTTGGCAGCCTTCGGGCGCTGATGGAGGCGAGGCAGCCGGTTTTCAGCCAGCATTTGGGGTTGGGGCCGGCGAAGTTCGCCCAGCTTCAAGCCGTACTGGAGATGGCGCGCCGTCATTTGGCTGAACGCCTGCGCAACGATTCGGTGCTGGAAAGCCCGGAGGCCGTGCGCGACTACCTCAAGGCACTGCTGCGCCACGAGCCTCACGAGATATTCGGCTGCCTGTTTCTCGACGCCAAGCATCGAGTGCTGGGTTTCGAAAAGCTGTTTCAAGGCACCATCGACAACGCCATCGTCTACCCGCGACAAGTGGTGAAGCGCGCGCTGGACTACAACGCCGCGGCGCTGATCCTGTGCCACAACCATCCTTCCGGCAGCCCCGAGCCCAGCATCGCTGATCGAAAATTGACCAAGGTGCTGCAAAAGGCGCTGGAGATGGTGGACGTGCGTGTGCTGGACCACATCATTGTGGGGGAGGGTGACCCGCTGTCGATGGCGGAATTTGGGTGGATGTAGGGGCTGGCATGCCAGCCCCTGGCAGGGGTCAGGGCTTGACGCTGACCTTGGAGTAATCCTGGCGCCCGAACGGGCTCACCTGATACCCCTCGACATTCTTGCGGGTCAGCGCAAACGCGGTCGGGTGCGCCAGTGGCAGCCAGAGCGCCTGTTGCTGGATCTGCGCCTGGGCCTGCTGGTACAGCTTGCTGCGCACGCCTTGTTCGCTGGTGGTCTTGCCGGCGCTGATCAGCTTGTCCAGCGCCGGGTCGCAGTAGCGGGCAAAGTTGGTGCCGGACTTCACGGCTGCGCAGGAGAACTGCGGCGTCAGGAAGTTATCCGGGTCGCCGTTGTCACCGGCCCAGCCCATGAACAGCAAGTCGTGCTCGCCGGCCTTGGCGCGGCGGATCAGTTCGCCCCACTCGATCACGCGGATTTCAGCCTGGATGCCGACCTTCGCCAGGTCCGCCTGCAGCAGTTGTGCGCCCAGGCTGGGGTTGGGGTTCAGCAGGCTGCCCGACGGCCGGGTCCAGATCGTGGTCTTGAAGCCATCCTTGAGCCCGGCGCGATCCAGCAGTTGCTTGGCCTTGGCAATGTCCTGCGGATAGCCCGGCAGGTCCTTGGCATAGCTCCAGGTATTGGGTGGGTAAGGGCCGTTGGCGGCTTCGGCGGTGCCTTCGAATACGGCCTTCAGATAGCTGGCCTTGTCGAAGGCCAGGTTGATCGCCTGGCGAACTTCCGGCTTGTCCAGTGGCGGATGCTGGCTGTTGATGGCGACAAACGCGGTCATGAAGGCCGCGGTTTTCTCGATCTTCAGGTCGGCGTCTTTTTGGGCGGCATCAATATCCAGGGGCTTGGGCGACAAGGCGATCTGGCACTCGTCGCGACGCAGTCTCTGCAGGCGCACGTTGGCGTCCGGGGTGATCGCAAAGATCAGGTTATCTACCGCAGGCTTGCCGGCGAAGTAATCCGGGTTGGCCTTGTAGCGAATCGTCGCGTCCTTCTGGAAACGCCCGAAAATGAACGGCCCGGTGCCGATAGGCTGGCTGTTGAGCTTCTCCGGGGTGCCGGCCTTGAGCAGTTTGTCGGCATATTCCGCCGGGTAGATCGAGGCAAAGCCCATGCTCAAGGCGGCGAGGAAGGTCGAATCGGCGTGGTCCAGGGTGAAGCGCACGGTCAGCGGGTCGAGGGCGTCGATCTTCTTGATCAGCGTGGGCAACTGCAGCGACTGGGCGTGGGGGAAGCCGCTCTGGGCGATCTTGTGCCAGGGGTTGGCCGGGTCGAGCATGCGCTCGAAGCTGAAGCGCACGTCTTCGGCGGTCAGGCTGCGGCTTGGCGTGAAGTAGTCAGTGCGGTGGAATTTAACGTCCGGGTGCAGCTTGAAGGTGTAGGTGAGGCCGTCCGGCGACACTTCCCAGCTGTCCGCGAGGCTCGGGACCAGCTTGCCGCTGGTGGCGTCGAAGTCCACCAGGCGGTTCATCAATACGTCTGCCGAGGCGTTGGTGGTGGTCAGCGAGTTGTATTGCACCACGTCGAAGCCTTCGGGGCTGGCTTCGGTGCAGACGCTCAGGGTAGTGGCCGCCTGGGCGTGTGCAGCAATAAAAAGAGGGGCTAGCAATAGCGGTAGGGCAGCGAGGCGCATATTCGGTTTCCTTTGCAGATCGAAGGCCCATCTGCGAGTGCAGTCTGGAAAAGTCCTACCGTAGTGGGCTGATTGACAAATGACTAGCCCATTTTTGCCTGTGCTTTTGCCGCAAATACTGTTTTGATGGCGCCTCAGGTCGTTTTGCCGAGCACTTTGCAGTGCGCGCGGGCGCTGAAAATCATTCTGTGCGACGAGCGGTTAGCTTCTATAGCGGCCCACCCTGGCAACGGTTCAGGCGTCCATGGCCTGGATTTACGCGTATAAAAGTACACGGCCTGTTGTTGCACTGGGGTCTTTCTGGTATAAAGCAGCGCTCTTTTCTAGGGGCCCGGTTCCTTCGCTAGTAGGTGTAGCCGGTAAGACCCTAAAGAAACGCGGCGCCTGGCGCCAAATGACTGAGAGATTAAGCGGCCAACCCATGCCGGGTTGGGCATGTGGTTTTAGAGGGCTGAGGCATGTCGAGAGTCTGTCAAGTTACCGGTAAGGGTCCGGTGACTGGGAATAACATTTCCCACGCAAACAACAAAACCCGTCGTCGTTTCCTGCCAAACCTGCAGCATCACCGCTTTTGGGTTGAAGAAGAGAAACGTTTTGTTCGTCTGCGCGTATCTGCCAAAGGCATGCGTGTTATCGACAAGCGCGGCATCACTGTCGTGCTGGCCGAACTGCGCCGCGACGGCAAAATCTAAGGAGCTAAATCATGCGTGAATTGATTCGAATGATCTCTAGCGCCGGTACTGGTCACTTCTACACTACCGACAAGAACAAGCGTACTACCCCGGACAAGCTCGAAAAGAAAATGTTCGACCCGCGCGTTCGCAAGCACGTGATCTACAAAGAAGGCAAAATCAAGTAATTGGTTTTCTTTCTTGTGAAAAAAAGCCCGTATCTCACGATGCGGGCTTTTTTTTGTGCCTGATAAATGATCAGGCCTTTTCTTCGAACACCACGTAGATCTTGCGGCAGGGTTCCAGCACTTCCCAGGTGCCGCTGAAGCCGGCCGGAATGACGAAGCGATCACCGGCCCGCAAGGTCTTGGCGTTGCCGTCGGCATCGCGCAACACCGAAACACCCTGCACGATCTCGCAATACTCATGCTCGGTGTAGTTGACCTTCCACTGTCCGACTTCACCTTCCCAGACCCCGGCGCTCATCTGGCCGCACGGACTGTTGTAGTGGTTGTAGACGGTTTGCTCCGGGTCGCCCTTGAGGATTTTCTCCGCAGCCGGACGGTAGCGATCAGGCTCGGTCCTGGCCTGGCTGAAGTCGACGATATTCTGGATGTTCATGGGCGTGTCCCGTCTGGCCTGCGGTTGGAGAGCTCAAAGTCTATGTTTATTAAAATGAACATCGCAAGGGCGTTTGCTGCCGTTATGTCAAATATATTGAAACATCCATCGCCGCTGGTTTAGGGTGGCAGCTGCCTTGAGCCGAACAGCTGGCTGGCCGGGCAAGAATTCTTCGAAGGTGCCTGGGTACATCGCCCGGCCCTTGTATTCAATAAGAGGAGGACACTCGCATGACCACCCTGACCCGTGCCGACTGGGAACAACGCGCCAAGGATCTGAAGATCGAAGGCCGCGCCTACATCAATGGCGAATACACCGCCGCCGTTTCCGGCGACACGTTCGAATGCCTGAGCCCAGTCGATGGCCGCCTGCTGGCAACCGTTGCCAGCTGTGACGTCGCCGACGCCCAGCGTGCCGTAGAAAACGCCCGTGCCACGTTCAATTCCGGTGCCTGGTCGCGCCTGGCGCCAGCCAAGCGCAAAGCCACCATGATCCGTTTCGCCGGCCTGCTCAAGGCCAACGCCGAAGAGCTGGCACTGCTTGAAACCCTGGACATGGGCAAGCCGATCAGCGACTCCCTGAACATCGACGTCCCAGGCGCGGCGCAAGCGCTGAGCTGGAGCGGCGAGGCCATCGACAAGATCTACGATGAAGTCGCAGCCACCCCTCACGACCAGCTGGGCCTGGTGACCCGTGAGCCCGTCGGCGTTGTTGCGGCCATCGTGCCGTGGAACTTCCCGCTGATGATGGCCTGCTGGAAACTCGGGCCGGCGTTGTCCACCGGTAACTCGGTGATCCTCAAGCCGTCTGAAAAATCACCGCTGACCGCCATCCGCATCGCTGCCCTCGCGGTTGAGGCCGGCATCCCGAAAGGCGTGTTCAACGTGCTGCCGGGTTATGGCCATACCGTGGGCAACGCCCTGGCGCTGCACATGGACGTCGACACCCTGGTGTTCACCGGTTCCACCAAGATCGCCAAGCAACTGCTGATTCGCTCCGGCGAGTCGAACATGAAGCGCGTCTGGCTGGAAGCTGGCGGCAAGAGCCCGAACATCGTGTTTGCCGATGCCCCGGACCTGCAAGCCGCCGCCGAGTCCGCGGCCGGCGCCATCGCCTTCAACCAGGGCGAAGTGTGCACCGCCGGTTCGCGCCTGCTGGTGGAGCGTTCGATCAAGGATAAATTCCTGCCGCTGGTGATCGAGGCCCTCAAGGCCTGGAAGCCGGGCAACCCGCTGGACCCGGCCACCACGGTCGGTGCGCTGGTGGACACCCAGCAGATGAACACCGTGCTGTCGTACATCGAAGCCGGGCATGCCGATGGCGCCAAGCTGGTGGCCGGCGGCAAGCGCACGCTGCAGGAAAGCGGTGGCACCTATGTCGAGCCGACGATTTTCGACGGCGTGACCAACGCCATGAAGATCGCCCAGGAAGAAATCTTCGGCCCGGTGCTGTCGGTGATTGCCTTCGACAGCGTGGAAGAAGCCATTGCGATCGCCAACGACACCCAATACGGCCTGGCCGCTGCGGTGTGGACGTCGAACATCTCCAAGGCGCACCTGACTGCCAAGGCCCTGCGTGCCGGCAGCGTATGGGTCAACCAGTACGATGGCGGCGACATGACCGCACCGTTCGGTGGTTTCAAGCAGTCGGGTAACGGCCGCGACAAGTCGCTGCACGCGTTCGACAAGTACACCGAGCTGAAGGCGACCTGGATCAAGTTGTAAGCCTCCAGGAACACCGCTGTAAAAAATGTGGGAGCGGGCTTGCTCGCGAATGAGGTATCACAGTCGCTGATGTATTGACTGGTACACCGCATTCGCGAGCAAGCCCGCTCCCACACTGTTTTGTATGATCTCCAAATCATCCACAGGAGCGTGGAAATGCGTTGGGCGACCTATTTCGCCGTGTTGGCGTCGGTCTTGAGCGTGGGCCTGGCCTTGGGCGTGAGCATGCCGCTGGTGTCCCTGCGCCTGGAAAGCTGGGGCTATGGCAGCTTCGCCATCGGAGTCATGGCGGCGATGCCGGCCTTCGGTGTGCTACTGGGTGCCAAGGTCTCCAGCGGCCTGGCCTCGCGCCTGGGCACGGCGAACCTGATGCGCCTGTGCCTGTGGGCGGGGGCGATTTCCATCGGCTTGCTGGCGGTATTGCCCAGCTACCCGGTATGGCTGGTGTTGCGGCTGATGATCGGGGTGATCCTGACCATCGTGTTTATCCTCGGCGAAAGCTGGATCAACCAACTGGTGATCGAACGCTGGCGCGGCCGTCTGGTGGCGCTGTATGGCTGCAGCTATGCCTTGAGCCAGCTGTCGGGCCCGTTGCTGCTGGGCGCGCTGGGTACGGACAACGATATTGGCTTCTGGGTGGGTGTCGGTCTGCTGACGTGCTCGCCGATCCTGCTGCTGGGCCGTTCCGGTGCGCCGACTGCCGAGTCTTTCAGCGTGACCTTTGGCGACCTGCTGCGCTTCTGCCAGGGCTTGCCGGCGATTGCCTGGGCGGTGGCGTTGTTCGCCGCATTCGAGGCGATGATTCTTACGTTGTTGCCGGTGTATTGCCTGCAACAGGGTTTCACCGCCGAGATTGCTCTGGCGATGGTCAGCACGGTGGTGGTCGGTGATGCGTTGCTGCAACTGCCGATTGGCGCGCTGGCGGACTACCTGCCTCGGCGCACGCTGTTTCTCGGCTGCGCGCTGATGCTGCTGGTGACGAGCCTGGCGATTCCGCTGTTGCTCGATACGCTGATGATCTGGCCGGTGTGGGTGCTGTTCGGGGCCAGCGCCGGCGGGTTATTCACCCTGTCGCTGATCCTGATTGGCGAGCGCTACCGCGACGACGCACTGGTGCGCGCCAATGCGCATATCGCGCAGCTGTGGGGCATTGGCTGCCTGATCGGCCCGCTGGTGGCCGGTGCCGGCAGCCAGTGGATCAGCGGGCATGCGTTGCCGTTGTTGATGGCGGCGGGGGCGTTGGGGTTGGTGATCCTGTTGCTGCGCCAAGGTGCGTTCGGCGCCGCACAACCCGCCTGAACTTGAAATGCGATCAGCTGTGGGAGCCGGGCTTGCCCGCGATGGCGGAGTGTCAGCACCGGATACGTAAACTGACACTCCGCCATCGCAGGCAAGCCAGCTCCCACAGGTCCCGTCGCTGTTCTTAAAGCATGCGTTCCAGCCCGACGGATGTAGCAAACCAGGCATTGAACCGGCGCCACCAACTGCCGGGTTCGCGGGTCAGGGTGTGCAGTTGGCCGTTGTCTTCGGTCACCCATACCACCTGGCCATCCTGCAGCTTCGCCTGATAGCTCAACGGGGGCGCCATGCCCTCCAGTGCCAGGTTGCGCACGTGTTCCGCCAGTTCGGGACTGTCCACCAGCACCCCGACTTCGGTGTTCCACAGCACCGAGCGCGGGTCGAAGTTGAATGAGCCGATGAAGGATTTCTCCCGATCAAAGATGATCGCCTTGCTGTGCAGGCTGGAATCCGAACCGTGGAATGTACCTTTGCGGAACAGATGAGGTCCGCTGCCGCCACCGTCTCCCGGCTGGCGACGCAACTCGTATAGCTTCACCCCGTGTTCCAGCAGCGCCTTGCGATAGGGCGCATAACCGCCGTGCACGGCCGGTACGTCGGTGGCTTCCAGGGAATTGGTCAGCAGGCTTACCGATACACCGGCGTCCGCGCGACCGGTCAGGTATACCAGGCCAGGCTGGCCTGGAACGAAGTAAGCCGAAATCATCATCAGCTCATGGCTGACACCTTCCAGCTCGGGCGCCAGTTGGGTGGTCAGCAGCAGCCGTGGATCCGGATCGGCCTTGGCCAGCACCTTGCTCGGCGCATCCCACAGCGCCTGGTTCCAGGCCCAGATCAGCTCGCGACGCCAGATGTCCATGCGCGGCTGGGTCTTGTAGGTGCGCAGGCGGTTGTACAGGGCATGGTTTTGTTGGCGAGACTCGGCAAGGGAATCTTCCAGGCGTACGCGGGCACTGGCCAGGTCGCCTTTGGAAGCGCTGCTGACGAAGTCACCAATGGGTTTGCTCAGGGCACTGTTCCAGTACTGATCGAAACTGTGGCCGAGTTGCTCGGCCACCGGGCCCACGCTGAGCATGTCGATATCGGTGAAGTTGAGGTTGGGCTCGGCGTCGAAATACTCATCCCCCAGGTTGCGCCCGCCGACGATGGCCACGCTGTTGTCTGCCAGCCACAGCTTGTTGTGCATGCGCCGGTGTTGCAGCGACAGGTCGAACAGCCGCGCCATGGCCCGCGTCACGCCGGTGCTGCGGCCCAGGTGCAGCGGGTTGAACAGGCGAATCTGGATCTGCGGGTGGGCGGCGAGGGTGGCGATGATCTGGTCCAGGCCGTCGCTGGTGGTGTCGTCCAGCAGGATGCGCACGCGCACGCCACGGTCGGCGGCCTTGAGCAGTTCATCCACGAGCATGCGGGTGCTGATGCCGTCGTGGACGATGTAGTACTGCAAGTCGAGGCTGGTCTGGGCGTTGCGGATCAGTTCGGCGCGGGCCATGAAGGCTTCGCTGCTGTTGGGCAGCAGGCGGAACCCGGAGCGGCCTTTGTAGGGAGCGGCCTGGGCCTGGATCGAGCGGCCGAAGGAAGATTCGCTGGCCGGCAGCGCCTCGCTTGGTGTGCGTGGCGCGTCGATGGTGGCGCAGCCGCCCAGGGCCAGGATGCCCAGCAGGAAAAACGGTAATAGCCGGTGGGTCATCAATGACATAGGTTCCGAATCAGGGCGATTGTCGGCATATGACGGCTATTTCCCGTAAAAGGTCAGTCCATCGCTTCGGCCAGCAACCGGATGGCGGTCGCGCCGACCTTGCGTACAGCCTCTTCAATCTGCGGCGTTGGTTTGGCAGCGTAGTTCATGCGCAGGCAGTTCCTGTACTTGCCGGAGGCGGAAAAGATACTTCCCACTGCAATCTGTACACCTTCATCCACCAGCAGCCGGTTGAGTTTCAGGGTATCGAAGCCTTCCGGCAGTTCCACCCACAGCATGAAACTGCCCTGGGGGCGGCTGGCGCGGGTGCCCGCCGGGAAATAGCGGCTGACCCAATCGAGCATCAGGTCGCGATTGCGCTGGTATTGCGTGCGCATCCGCCGCAAATGTGGCTCGAAATGTCCACCTTTCAGAAACTCGGCAATTGCGATCTGCGGCTGGGTCGCGGTGGAGCCGGTGCTGATGTATTTCATGTGCAGCACACGCTCCAGATAGCGACCGGGTGCGACCCAGCCAATCCGCAGGCCGGGTGCGAGGGTCTTCGAGAAAGAGCTGCACAGTACGACGCGGCCATCTTCGTCGAAGGACTTGATGGTGCGTGGCCGCGGGTAGCTGTAGGCCAGTTCGCCATACACGTCGTCTTCGATGATCGCCACGTCAAAGCGCTGGGCCAGGGTCAGCAGTGCGCGTTTGCGCGACTCCGGCATGATGTAGCCCAGTGGGTTGTTGCAGTTGGGGGTCAACTGTATGACTTTGATCGGCCATTGTTCCAGTGCCAGTTCCAGCGCTTCCAGGCTGATACCGGTGAGTGGGTCGGTGGGGATTTCCAGGGCTTTCATGCCCAGGCCCTTCAGGGTTTGCATGGCGCCGTGGAAGCTTGGCGAGTCGACGGCAACGATGTCGCCGGGCTCGCAAATGGCGTGGATGCTGGCGGACAGGGCCTCGTGGCAGCCGGTGGTGATCACCAGCTCCTGGGGCGTCAGTTGGCAGCCTGAATCGAGCATCAGGCGGGCAATCTGTTCACGCAGGTCCAGGTTGCCGTGGATAGTGTCGTAATACAGCCCCGGCATGTCCTGGCGCCGACTGATCCGAGCGAGGCTGCGTAGCAGGGGTTTCATGGTCGGCGACAATACATCCGGCATGCCCCGGCCCAACTGTATGGCGTCTTTGCGTGGCACCGCGCGGATCAGCTCCAGCACTTGGTCCCACTGGGAAATTTCCACCGGGCGCTGGGCCGGGCGGCCTACGGCGGGCAATGCCGGCAAGTCGCGGCCCACCGGTACGAAGTAGCCGGATTTGGGTTTGGGCATCGCCAGGCCGTTGTCTTCCAGTACGCGGTAGGCCTGCTGCACGGTGCTCAGGCTGACCCCATGCTCCACACTCAAGGCCCGAACTGACGGCAATCTGTCGCCCGGGCGATAGAAGCCCTGCTCGATGCGCGTGCCCAACAGTTCGGCGAGGTTGACGTATAGGGTCATGGCGGTGCTTCCCGGTTACCAGTACAGATAGGCCGAAAATACAGGATTCAGCGGCCGATAGGCAGTATCTGTATGGATTTAATACAGGGTGGTTGAATCTGTCATGGTTTTACGCGCCGGCTCATCCTACGTACTCATGGCAACACGTTAATGAGGGGCAGGAAAATGAGCGGTATGAGCGATGTGCGGTTGGCGTTACACAGTCAGGAACTGGAAGCCGGGCAGGAGCGGCGCATGGCGGCGCGTACCAAGGCCCCCACACTCAGTTCATGGGCGTTGTTCTGGCACCGCATGCATACGCGCAAAACCTTGCTGGAGCTGACCCCCGAGCAACTGCGAGACGTAGGCTTGAGTGCCGAGCAGGCGCGCCGGGAAGGCTTGAAGCCCTTCTGGCGCGGCTGATTCAGACCAGTTCTTTCAATCGGTGCCAGAGCATTCCCAGCGCCAGCAGCGGCGAGCGCAAATGCTTGCCGCCCGGGAAAGTGATGTGCGGCACCTTGGCAAACAGATCAAAGCGCCCGCTTTGCTGGCCGCTGATGGCTTCGCCCAACAGTTTGCCTGCCAGGTGGGTGGCGTTGAGGCCATGGCCGGCATAGGCCTGGGCGAAATACACATTGGGCTGGTCGGCCAGCCGGCCAATCTGCGGCAGGCGGTTGGCGCCAATGCCGATCATCCCACCCCACTGGTAGTCGATTTTCACGTTGGCCAGTTGTGGGAACACCTGCAGCATTTTCGGACGCATATAGGCACCGATGTCCTTCGGATCCCGTCCGGAGTAATGGCAGGCACCGCCGAACAGCAAGCGTCGGTCGGCTGACAGCCGGAAGTAATCCACCGTCACCCGCTGGTCACACACCGCCATGTTTTGCGGCAGCAACTCGGCTGCCTGGGCTTCGCTCAAGGGCTCGGTGGCGATGATGTAGCTGCCGGCGGGCAGCACCTTGCCGCTCAGATGCGGGTTCAGGCCGTTCAAATAAGCATTGCAGCCCAGCACCAGGGTCTTGGCGCGCACATTGCCCTGGGCGGTGTGTACGTTGACCTCCGGGCCGTAATCGATCCGCACCGCCTCGGAATGCTCGAACAACCGGACGCCCAACTGCTGTGCAGCGGCTGCCTCGCCGAGGGCCAGGTTCAGCGGGTGCAGGTGGCCAGAGCCCATGTCGATCATGCCGCCAACATAGCGGTTGGAACCGATCACACTGCGCATCTCGCTGGCTTGCAGCAGGCGCACTTCATGGCGATAGCCAAGGCCTTGCAGCTCTTCGGCGTCGGCGGCCAGGTGTTCCAGGTCGCGGGGTTTGTTGGCCAGGTCGCAGTAGCCCCAGGTCAGGTCGCAGGCGATCTGCGAACGTTCGACCCGCTGGCGCACGATTTCCACGGCTTCCAGGCCCATCAATTTCATCTGGCGCACGCCCTCGGTGCCGATGACGTTGGTGAACTGATCCAGGCCATGACCGACGCCACGAATCAGTTGCCCGCCATTGCGCCCGCTGGCGCCCCAGGCAATCTTGCGGGCTTCCAGCAGGACCACGCTGAAACCCCGTTCAGCCAGTTCCAGAGCGGTGTTGAGCCCCGAAAAGCCGCCGCCGACCACGCACACATCGGCCACGATTTCACCTGTCAGCACCGGATAATCAGGCTGCGGGAAACTGCTGGCGGCGTAGTAGGAATTGGCGTGCCGGGCGCTGGCGGTCATGGGGAGCATCCCTGTTTGGAAAATTTGACGCAGGATACAGCGGTCGGGCGAAGCTGTCTCACCGGGGGCTTTTAGGGCAGAATCCACGCCTATTCGCCGTTCGGTCCCTATGTCGATGAGTTGCAACAGTCAGAAAGTCAACGCGCTGCGCCGGCAGATTCCCTCGTTCGAGTGCGTCCCGGGTTGCCACGACTGCTGTGGGCCGGTAACCACGTCCCCCGAGGAAATGTCGCGCCTGCCGCGCAAGACCGCTGCCGAGCAGGAAGCGGCGATGGACGAACTCAACTGCGTGCACCTTGGCCCCAATGGCTGCACCGTGTACGACGAGCGCCCGCTGATTTGCCGCTTGTTCGGCACCACGCCGACCTTGCCATGCCCCAACGACCGCCGCCCGGTGGAGTTGATCCACCCACGGGTGGAAAAGCAGATTCATGCGTACATGGCGTCGACGCGTCAGGTATTGGTCTAGCGGATGTCCCCGATCAACTAGTGTGGGAGCGGGCTTGCTCGCGAATGCGGTGGATCAGTCAATACATCAGGTGACTGACACTCCGCATTCGCGAGCAAGCCCGCTCCCACATTGGCCTGTGGTGCTGTCTTAATCCGGGATCGGCAGGTTCAGGCTCTCTTTCACCTCTTCCATCACGATATAGCTCTTGGACTCCCGAACGTGGGGCAGCTTGAGCAGGATATCGCCGAGCAATTTGCGGTACGACGCCATCTCCGAAATGCGCGCCTTCACCAGGTAGTCGAAATCCCCCGACACCAGGTGGCACTCCAGCACGTGGGGCAGTTTCAGCACGGCGCGTCGGAATTCTTCAAAGGTGTCGCCGGACTTGTAGTCGAGGCTGATCTCGACAAACACCAGCAGGCTACCCTTCAAATGCTGCGGGTTGAGCCGGGCGTTGTAGCCCATGATGATCCCTTCGCGCTCCAGGCGCCGGACCCGCTCGGTGCACGGCGTGGTCGACAGCCCGACCTTTTCCCCCAGTTCAGTAAACGAAATTCGCCCGTCGGCCTGCAGGATGCGCAGGATGTTGCGGTCGATCTTGTCCAGCTCCCGCTTGGTCTGAGTGTTGGTCCGCATAGGGGATGCTCCTCCGTGAAAAGGGTTTTTGCCGAGAATTGTCGCCAAATATAGGCAGTTATATAGTGAAATGCACTGGTGATTGCTTTTTATACTGCCCACATCTTTGTGCTGAACAACAAACGTCAGCGGTCAAGCCGTGATGAGGGAATAAAAATGCGCGTTCTGGTCTTGGGTAGCGGTGTCATTGGCGTGGCCAGTGCCTACTATTTGGCACGAGCTGGTTTTGAAGTGGTCGTGGTCGACCGTCAGCCGGCTGTGGCCATGGAGACCAGTTTCGCCAACGCCGGGCAGATCTCGCCAGGCTACGCCTCGCCATGGGCTGCGCCGGGTGTGCCGCTCAAGGCCATCAAATGGCTGCTGGAGCGCCATGCGCCCCTGGCGATCAAGGCCACCGCCGATATCGACCAGTACCTGTGGATGGCGCAGATGCTGCGTAACTGCACCGCCAGCCGTTATGCGGTGAACAAGGAGCGCATGGTGCGCCTGTCCGAATACAGCCGCGATTGCATCGACGAGCTGCGTGCCGAGACCGGCATTGCCTACGAAGGCCGCACCCTGGGGACTACTCAGCTGTTCCGCACCCAGGCCCAACTGGACGGTGCCGCCAAGGACATCGCCGTGTTGAAAGAGTCCGGTGTGCCTTACGAGCTGCTGGACCGCGCCGGCATTGCCCGGGTTGAACCAGCCCTGGCCAGCGTCACCGATATCCTCGCCGGTGCCCTGCGCCTGCCGAACGACCAAACCGGCGACTGTCAGATGTTTACCACCCGTCTTGCCGACATGTGCAAGCAATTGGGTGTCGAATTCCGCTTCGAGCAAGATATCCAGCGCCTGGACTACGCCGGTGACCGGATCAACGGCGTGTGGATCGACGGCAAGCTGGAAACTGCCGACCGCTACGTGCTGGCCCTCGGCAGCTACTCGCCGAAATTGCTCAAGCCGCTGGGAATCAAGGCGCCGGTGTACCCGCTCAAGGGTTACTCGATGACCGTGCCGATCACCAACCCGGCGATGGCCCCGAACTCGACCATTCTCGATGAGACCTACAAGGTCGCGATCACCCGTTTCGACAACCGTATTCGCGTCGGTGGCATGGCCGAGATAGCCGGTTTTGACCTGTCGCTGAACCCGCGTCGGCGGGAAACCCTGGAGATGATCGTCAACGACCTTTATCCTCAGGGCGGTGATTTGAGCCAGGCCAGTTTCTGGACCGGCCTGCGCCCGACCACCCCAGACGGCACGCCGATTGTCGGTGCTACCCCGTTCAAAAACCTGTTCCTGAACACCGGCCACGGCACCCTCGGTTGGACCATGGCCTGTGGCTCTGGTCGTTTGCTGGCCGATTTGATGGCGAAGAAAACCCCGCAGATCAGTGCCGAAGGCCTCGATATTTCCCGTTATGGCAACCACCAGGAGTCCGCAAAACATGTCAATCCAGCGCCAGCTCACCAATGAGCGCATGAGCCAGATCGTTGTTCACAGCGGTACCGTGTATCTGGCAGGGCAGGTCGGCGACGACATGAGTGCCGGGATTGAACAGCAGACCCGCGAAACCCTCGTCAATATCGAGCGTTTGCTGGACCTGGCCGGTACCGACAAGACCAAGCTGCTGTCGGTGACCATCTACCTGAAAGACATTGACGCCGATTTCGCGGGGATGAACGCGGTATGGGACAAGTGGCTGCCAAAAGGCGTCGCGCCGGCCCGTGCCACGGTTGAAGCGAAACTCTGCGAACCGGAAATCCTGGTGGAGCTGTCGGTTGTGGCCGCTCTGCCGTAAGCAAAAATCCTCTCCCGGTGCCTGCGTTGTCAGCGGGTACCGGTTTTTTCTTCCCACCGCCGCCTAGAAGCCTGCCGCCATGCGTCCTGCCCGTGCCCTGATCGACCTCCAAGCCCTGCGCCACAATTATCAACTGGCCCGTGAAGTCACGGGCGGGGCCAAGGCCCTCGCCGTGATCAAGGCCGATGCCTACGGCCACGGTGCCGTGCGTGTTGCCCAGGCGCTGGAAGCCGAGGCGGACGGGTTTGCCGTGGCCTGCATCGAGGAAGCGCTGGAGCTGCGGGCCGCCGGGATTCGCGGGCCGGTGCTGTTGCTCGAGGGTTTTTTCGAAGCCGACGAGCTGCCGCTGATCATCGAGCATGATTTCTGGTGCGTGGTGCATTCGCTGTGGCAGCTGGACGCGATTGAACAGGCGCAACTCAGCAAGCCGCTGACCGTCTGGCTCAAGCTTGATTCGGGCATGCACCGCGTTGGCTTGCACCCCAAGGATTATCACGACGCTTACCAGCGCCTGCTGGCCAGCGGCAAAGTCGCGAAGATCGTGCTGATGAGCCACTTCGCCCGCGCCGATGAGCTGGACAGCACCAGCAGCGAAGAGCAAGTAGCGGTGTTTGAAGCGGCGCGCCAGGGCTTGTCGGCCCAGGTCAGCCTGCGCAACTCGCCGTCGGTGCTGGGCTGGCCGAACGTTTCCAGTGACTGGGTACGCCCGGGCATCATGCTCTACGGCGCCACGCCGTTTGGCGAAGACCAGGCCATCGCCGCGCGTTTGCAGCCGGTGATGACCCTCGAATCGAAAGTCATCTGCGTACGTGAACTGCCGGCCGGCGAACCTGTGGGCTATGGTGCCAGGTTCATTACCCCGAAACCGATGCGCATCGGGGTAGTTGCCATGGGCTACGCCGACGGCTACCCGCGCCACGCACCCACCGGCACCCCGGTGCTGGTGGCCGGCCAGCGCAGCCAGTTGCTGGGCCGTGTGTCGATGGACATGCTGTGTGTCGACCTGACCGACGTGCCCCAGGCCGGGCTCGGTTCCACCGTCGAATTGTGGGGCAAAAACATCCTCGCCAGTGACGTTGCCACCGCCGCCGACACCATTCCGTACCAGATCTTCTGCAACCTGCGCCGAGTGCCACGGCTCTATTCCGGCGCTTGAGCGGCACCCACGAATGGCAGATCCCGGGATTTAGGCCAAAGTGTTGTAAATACTGAACGCTGTCGCCATGATAACGCTCAATTACAACAACGCCTGAATCCTAGGAGGCTCCTGCATTGGACGTCGGCGAACGACTGCAATCCATCCGTAAACTGAAAGGTCTTTCCCAGCGTGAGCTAGCCAAGCGCGCGGGCGTCACCAACAGCACCATTTCGATGATCGAAAAAAACAGTGTCAGCCCCTCCATCAGCTCCTTGCGCAAGGTGCTGGGCGGCATTCCCATGTCGATGGTGGAGTTCTTTTCCGAGGAGATCCTCCAGGAAAAACCGACCCAGATCGTCTATAAAGCCAATGAGCTGATCGATATCTCCGACGGCGCCGTCACCATGAAACTGGTGGGCCGCGCGCACCCGAGCCGGGCGATTGCGTTCCTCAACGAGATCTACCCGCCAGGTGCTGATACCGGCGAAGAGATGCTCACCCACGAGGGCGAGGAAACCGGGATCCTGGTGGAAGGTCGCCTGGAGCTGGTGGTTGGCCTTGAAACTTTTGTGCTCGAAGCCGGCGATAGCTACTACTTTGAAAGCACCAAGCCGCACCGTTTTCGCAATCCGTTCGAAGTGCCGGCGCGACTAATCAGCGCAGCCACACCCGCGAACTTTTAAGAAAAGAGGCGTCCTGCCTATGTCGCAGAGACGCCCGTAGCAGCATTCTGCCTTGCTGAATCTCCCCTTGGTTAATAGGGTTGTTTCGGCGGGGCGGGCTAACCGTTATACTTTCGCCGCCTGCGAAACCGTGGCCGCAGGCGTGAATAGCCACCATTGAGGGTGAACGCGTGAACCTAATTATGAAAATGCTGGCTGCACCAGCAACCGTACTGGCCCTATGGGCTGTCAGCGCTCAAGCTGCGACCAATGATGAAATTGCCAAGCGCCTGGAGCCTGTAGGCCAGGTGTGCGTCCAGGGGCAAGAGTGCAAGGGGATGGAAGTGGCAGTGGCTGCGGGCGGCGGCGGCGGTGCGAAATCGCCGGATGACGTAATCGCCAAGCACTGCAACGCTTGCCACGGTACCGGCCTGTTGGGCGCACCGAAAATCGGTGACACCGCCGCCTGGAAAGACCGCGCGGACCATCAGGGTGGCCTCGATGGCCTGCTGGCCAAGGCCATTACCGGCTTGAACGCCATGCCGCCAAAAGGCACCTGCGCCGATTGCTCGGATGCCGAGCTTAAAGGCGCGATCGAGAAGATGTCGGGTCTGAAATAAACCGATCTTCGCCAAAAGAGCCGCTGACCAGCGGCTTTTTTGTGCCCGCGATTTGCCTTTTGAGGCTGTTCTTTGCAGCAAAGACCCGGCAAGCTCGGTCCAACCCCAATTCATGGAATGTTCGGGAGAAGTCGGATGGTGCAGTTGTGTTCAATCGAGCAAGCAGTCGACGACGTACTGGCACGGCTGCCGGCGCATATTCACATGGGCATGCCCCTGGGCCTGGGCAAACCCAACCTGTTCGTCAACGCGCTGTACCGGCGTATCGCCAAGCTGCCGGACCGGGCGCTGACCATCTACACAGCCCTGGCCCTGGGTCGCCCTACCTTGGGCGATGGTTTGCAGAAGCGCTTTCTCGAGCCCTTTATCGAACGTGTCTTCGGTGACTATCCCGAGCTGGACTTCCTCGCCGCACTGCGCAAGGACAGCCTGCCGTCGAACATTCACGTGCAGCAGTTCTTCATGCAGCCCGGCAGTTTGCTCCACAGCCTCTCGGCGCAGCAGGATTACGTCAGCAGCAACTACAGCCACGCTGCCCGTGATATCAATGCCGCCGGCCTGAACCTCGTCGCGCAATTGGTGGCCAGCAGCGCTGAACATCCGGATCGCCTGAGCCTGAGCTGCAACCCCGACATCACCCTCGACCTGTTGCCGATGATCGCTAAGCGCCGCGAGGCCGGTGAAACCATCCTGGTGGTGGGCCAGGTTCACAGTGATTTGCCCTACATGCCCGGCGACGCTGAGCTGGGCATGGATGAGTTCGACTTCCTGATCGACGAGAAGGACAGCACCACGCTGTTCTCCACCCCGAACATGCCGGTGGGTTTCCAGGATCACTTTATCGGTTTGCACGCCAGCACCCTGGTGCGCGACGGCGGTACCTTGCAGATCGGCATCGGCTCCATGGGCGATGCACTGACTGCGGCCTTGCTGGCGCGCCAGGCCGATAACGAGGCGTATCGCCTGTTGCTCACCGACCTGGATGTGTACCAATGGGCACCGCTGATCAGCCACGAAGGCGGAGTCGCGCCGTTTGCCCGTGGGCTGTACGGTTGCAGCGAAATGTTCGTCAATGGCCTGCTGGTGCTGGCCGATGCCGGGATTGTGCGGCGCAAGGTATACCCGGACGTCGCGACCCAGGAGCGGGCCAACGCCGGCACCCTGGACGAAGCGGCACAGACCGACGGCATCTCTGTGCATGGCGGCTTCTTCCTCGGGCCTCGTAGCTTTTACGAGCGTTTGCGGGACTTGCCACAGAGCAAGCGCCTGGAATTCAACATGACCCGCATCAGCTACATCAACGAGCTGTACGGCCAGGAAGAACTCAAGCGTTTGCAGCGCCTGGATGCGCGCTTCATCAACAGCGCGTTTACCGTGACCCTGTTGGGCGCGGGCGTGGCCGACCAGTTGGAAGATGGCCGCGTGCTCAGCGGTGTTGGCGGGCAATACAACTTTGTCGCCCAGGGCCATGCGCTGGAAGGCGCGCGCTCGATCCTGATCCTGCGCAGCTGGCGCGAATCGGGCGGCGAGGTCAGTTCCAATATCGTCTGGGAATACGGGCACTGCACGATTCCGCGGCACCTGCGAGACATCGTCATCACCGAATACGGCATCGCGGATTTACGCGGACAGACTGATGCCAGGGTGATCGAGGCGCTGCTGAATATCACCGACTCACGGTTCCAGGAAGACTTGATCGAGCAGGCGCAAAAGGCCGGGAAGTTGCCGAAGGATTTCCAGCTGGATCCGCGGTTTGCCGACAACACGCCGGAGCGTTTGCAGGGGATTCAGGCGCGGCATCCACGGCTGTTCCCGGAGTATCCGCTGGGCAGTGACTTCACGGATGAAGAGCGGGATTTGTTGCGGGCGTTGAACTGGCTCAAGAGCAAATTCAAGCTGACGGAGATTCTGGAGCTGGGCAAGGCAGCGCTGGATGCACCGGAGCCGGAAGCGTTTCCCGAGCATTTGGTACGGATGCGACTGGATAAGCCGGAGGGGTTGAAGGAGGACTTGTATCAGCGCCTGTTGCTAGCGGGCCTACAAGCTACCGCGCACTAACAAACACAGGAGATCAAATGTGGAGCGGGCTTGCTCGCGAAAGCGGTGGATCAGTCGACCTATCCGGTGACTGACACACCGCTTTCGCGAGCAAGCCCGCTCCCACATGTTTAACCGTGCCCGCACCGATTACTCGATAAAGGTCACAACCCCACCCGCCAACGACTGCACCCGTGCCAGCGACTCAACCCGGTAACCCTGGGCATCCAGCTCCGCACGGCCACCCTGGAACGACTTCTCGATCACAATCCCCAAGCCAGCCACGGTCGCGCCGGCCTGTTTGATGATCGAGATCAGCGCCTGGGACGCCTTACCGTTGGCCAGGAAGTCATCGATGATCAGCACGCGGTCGCTGCTGGTCAGGTGGCGCGGGGAGATCGCCACGGTGCTTTCGGTTTTCTTGGTGAAGGAATACACCGTCGCCGACAGCAGGTTTTCGGTCAGGGTCAGGGACTGTTGCTTGCGCGCGAAAATCACCGGCACGCCGAGGTTCAGGCCGGTCATGATCGCCGGTGCAATGCCCGAGGCTTCGATGGTGACGATCTTGGTGATCCCCGAATCCTTGAACAACGCAGCGAACTCGTCACCGATCAGTTTCATCAGCGCCGGGTCGATCTGGTGGTTCAGAAAGGCGTCGACCTTGAGTACCTGATCGGAAAGCACGATGCCTTCTTCGCGAATTTTCTTGTGCAGTGCTTCCACGAAAGCTTCCTCTGTTGGCGCAACACGCGCCGAAAGTAGATTAAAAAGTAGTCGATTCTAGCGCTTTAACATCGCGCGTATATCCGCCAGGGCGGTGTTGCCGCGAACGGCTTTGACTTCGGTCGGTGTGTCGTCGTTGCCTTCCCAGGCCAGGTCGTCCGGCGGCAGTTCGTCGAGGAACCGGCTGGGGGCACAATCGATGATCTCGCCGTACTGCTTGCGCTTGGCGGCAAAGGTGAAGGCCAATGTCTGACGCGCGCGGGTAATGCCCACGTAGGCCAGGCGCCGTTCTTCCTCGATGGTGTCGGCTTCGATGCTGGAGCGGTGCGGGAGGATTTCCTCTTCCATGCCCATGATGAACACGTAAGGGAATTCCAGGCCCTTGGACGCATGCAAGGTCATCATCTGCACGCCTTCGGCGCCGTCTTCCTCTTCCTGCTGGCGTTCAAGCATGTCCCGCAGCACCAGCTTGCCGATGGCGTCCTCGACGGTCATCTCGCCTTCTTCGTCCTTCTCCAGGGTATTTTTCAACGCCTCGATCAGGAACCACACGTTGCCCATGCGGTAATCGGCAGCCTTGTCGCTGGAGCTGTTGGTGCGCAGCCAGTTCTCGTAGTCGATGTCCATGACCATGCTGCGCAGGGCGCTGATCGGGTCTTCGCCGGCGCACTGCTCGCGCACCTTGTCCATGAAGCGCTTGAAGCGCGCCAGGCGGTCGGTGAAACGAGTGTCGAGGTGCTCGCCCAGGCCGATTTCGTCGGTGGCGGCGTACATCGAGATCTTGCGTTCGGTGGCGTAGTTGCCGAGCTTTTCCAGGGTAGTCGAACCGATTTCCCGGCGTGGGACGTTGATCACTCGCAGGAAGGCGTTGTCGTCGTCCGGGTTCACGATCAGCCGGAAGTAGGCCATCAGGTCTTTCACTTCCTGGCGTCCGAAAAAGCTGTTGCCGCCCGACAGGCGATACGGAATCTGGTGGTGCTGCAGCTTCAGCTCGATCAGCTTGGCCTGGTAGTTGCCGCGGTACAGGATCGCGAAATCGCTGTAGGGCCGGTCGGTACGCAGGTGCAGGGTGAGCAGTTCGACGGCCACGCGCTCGGCTTCGGCGTCTTCGTTGCGGCAGCGGATCACGCGGATCTCGTCGCCGTGGCCCATCTCGCTCCACAGTTGCTTTTCAAACTCGTGGGGGTTGTTGGAGATCAGCACGTTGGCGCAACGCAGGATGCGGCTGGTGGAGCGGTAGTTCTGCTCCAGCATCACCACTTTCAGGGACGGGTAGTCGTCCTTGAGCAGCATCAGGTTTTCCGGGCGGGCGCCGCGCCAGGCGTAGATCGACTGGTCGTCATCGCCCACCACGGTGAACTGGTTGCGCTTGCCGATCAGCAGCTTCACCAGCAGGTATTGGCTGGCGTTGGTGTCCTGGTATTCGTCCACCAGCAGGTAGCGGACTTTGTTCTGCCACTTTTCGAGGATGTCGGCATGTTCCTGGAACAGCTTCACCGGCAGCAGGATCAGGTCGTCGAAGTCCACCGCGTTGAACGCCTTGAGCGTGCGCTGGTAGTGGGTGTAGACAATGGCGGCAGTCTGCTCCTTGGGGTTGCGCGCAGCTTCCAGGGCTTCGGCGGGCAGGATCAGGTCGTTTTTCCACGAGCCGATCATGTTCTTGATCTCGTCGACGCCGTCGTCGCCCGCGTATTCCTTCTGCATGATGTCGGTCATCAGCGCCTTGACGTCTGTCTCGTCAAAGATCGAGAAGCCCGGCTTGTAGCCCAACCGCACGTGCTCTTTGCGGATGATGTTCAGCCCCAGGTTGTGGAAGGTACACACGGTGAGGCCACGGCCTTCGCCACCCTTGAGCAGGGTGCCGACGCGCTCTTTCATTTCCCGCGCCGCCTTGTTGGTAAAGGTCATGGCGACGATGTACTGGGCACGGATGCCACAGCTCTGGATCAGGTGCGCGATCTTGCGGGTGATCACGCTGGTCTTGCCGGAACCGGCACCGGCGAGCACCAATAGAGGGCCGCCGACGTAGTTCACGGCTTCTTGCTGCCGGGGATTGAGTCGGGACATACGAAATTCAGGAGGTCATTGATCAAAAGGGCGGGCATTTTAACAGGCTGGCAAGATTCTGCTGCCTCTGAACGACAGTGTGACGTACCACTCGATCTAAATTTGCCGGTTTTGTTACTTTGCCGCAGGATGTGCAGGGTATTTAGGACTATTGTTCGGTCTAGAGCTGCACAGTGCGCATTTGATAACCCATATCATTGGTCATTATCGGGGCGCACGTCATAATGCCCGCCGCCAACGAAATTTTGCAGAGTCTAGGGAGCTAGCTTGTCTACGCCTGTCGAACCCTTGCGTTTGCTGCTGCTGGCCGATGAGCCAGCGTGGGCAGCGTTATTGCGCGAGTGCCTGGCGCCGATGGGCGACGGAGCTGTGCTGATCAGCGCGCCAAACTGGGAGTCTGTGAGCAACCTGTTCGACGACGATCACAGCGCGGTGCTGTTGACCACGGCCAACCTTCAGCCCGGCCCCGGTCGCTGCAGCTTGCCAACGGTATTGCTGTTGGAAGAGGAACCCCTGGTTTCGCCCCTCGGCGTCAGCGACTGGCTGATCCTGAATGCATTGGATGTCGATACATTGCGCCGTTGCCTGCGGCATGTGCGCGAGCGCGGTGTACTGGAAAACACCCTGCAACGCCTGGCCGAACAGGACCCGCTGACCGGTATCGCCAACCGCCAGGGCTTCCAGACCCTGCTGACCGCCCGCCTGGCGGAAAACGAAGGCCGTGGCGTTGCCCTCGGCCACCTCGACCTGGACAACTTCCGTCACGCCAACGACGCCCTCGGCCACCAGGCCGGCGACCGGCTGATCCTGCAAGTGGTCTCGCGGCTCAAGAGCCAGCTGGAGGCCGGCGATCAACTGGCGCGCCTGGGCAGCGACGAATTTGCCCTGCTGATCGACACCCGCCGTGCGCCCCAGCGCGCCGAATGGATGGCCGAGCGCATCGTCGAAGCCATGGCCGAACCCTATTGGGTCGATGGCGAAAGCCTGCTGATCGGTTGTAGCCTCGGCGTGGCCCATGCCCGCGCCAAGGCCGGCGCCGACCCGTTGATGTGGCACGCCCACATCGCCATGCAGCAAGCCAAAAGCACCCAGGGCTGCACCTTTCATATCTTCAACGAACGCATCAACCGCAATGCCCGCAGCCTCGCCGACCTTGAAAGCGAGCTGCGCCGGGCGTTGCGTCGTGACGAACTGGAGCTGCATTACCAGCCCCGCCTGGACCTCGACGATGGGCATATCGTCGGCCTGGAAGCACTGGTGCGCTGGCGCCACGGTGAGCGCGGCCTGTTGCCGCCGAGCGAGTTCGTGCCGCTGGCCGAGCAGAGCGGCTTGATCGTGCCGCTGGGCTACTGGGTGATTTCCCGGGCCCTGCGCGACATGCAGGACCTGCGCGAACGCGGGATTGCGCCGTTGCACATGGCGGTCAACCTGTCGTTCCGCCAGTTTCAGGACAGCCAACTGCTCAGCACCCTCAGCCGGCTGATTGCCGAGCGCGGCGTGGAAGCCCAGTGGCTGGAATTTGAGCTGACGGAAACCGCCGTGATGCGCCGCAGCGACCTGGTCAAGCAGACCATGGATGCGCTGGGCCGCCTGGGTGTGCGCTTTTCCCTGGATGACTTTGGCACCGGCTTTTCGTCGTTCGTGCACCTCAACAGCCTGCCGATTGCCTTGCTGAAGATCGACAAGAGCTTTGTCGGCGGCATGGAAGAGCGCGAAGAGAATCGCAAGCTGGTGCACGCCATGATCAACCTGGCTCATAACCTGAACCTGGAAGTGGTCGCCGAGGGCGTGGAAACCGCCGAGCAACTGGCGTTGCTGCGGTTGTTCGGCTGCGATCAGGCCCAGGGTTACCTGATCAGCAAGCCGTTGCCGTTGGCGGAACTGGTGGACTACCTGACGTTTGGTGACAGCCAGGAACTGGTGGGCGGCGTGATCTGATGTTGTGAACCCGATCAAAAATGTGGGAGCGGGCTTGCTCGCGAATGCGGTATTTCAGCCAACCAATTCATGGCTGACCCACCGCATTCGCGAGCAAGCCCGCTCCCACATTTGACCGAGTACAGCCGTTACTCCGGCTGCGCGGCTTGAAATCCTTGGTGGGTTTCAGGCTCCTGGCGAATCATCCGCTTCATCTTCCGTTCAAACGCCCAGGTCAGGCTGACTGCCGCGCACGCCAGGCCCAGGGCCAGGCCCCACCAAACGCCCGTCGGCCCCCAGCCGAGATTGAACGCCATCAACCATGCGGCCGGTGCGCCGATCAGCCAGTAGCAGCCCAGCCCGACCAGGAAGGTGGTCTTGGCATCCTTGAGTCCGCGAATGCAGCCCATGGCGATGGTCTGCACGCCGTCGAACAGCTCAAACCATGCGGCCACCGCCAGCAGGCTGACGGCGAGGTTGATCACGTCGCGAAACGCCGGGTCATGCTGGTCGAGGAACAGGCTGATCAGTTGGTGCGAGAACAACCACAGCACCGCTGCAAAGCCCAGCATCACCACTGCGCCAAAGCCTATGCCAACTCGCCCGGCCAGCCGCGCTTCCAGCAACTGCCCGGCACCGTAATGCTGGCCGATACGCATGGTGATCGCGTACGACATGCCCGCCGGCACCATGAACGCCACCGACACGATCTGCAGGGCGATCTGGTGCGCAGCCAGCTGCGTACTGCCCATGGTGCCCATGCACAGCGCGGCGAACGCAAACAGCCCGACTTCCACCGCATAGGTGCCACCAATCGGCAGGCCCAGGCGCCACAGTTCCCGCAGGTAATGCAGGTTGGGCCGCAGCAGACCCTTGCGCAGCGGATACGCGTCGTAGGCACGGTTGTATTTGATGTACCAGATCAGCGCCAGGGCCATGCAGTTGGCAACGATGGCGGTGACCAGGCCAATGCCCACCAGCCCGAGTTTCGGCAGGCCGAACATGCCTTCGATCAACGCGTGGTTGAGCAGGTAGTTGATCACCGTGCCGCCCAGGCTGATCACCATCACCGGCGTGGCCTTGCCGATAGCGCTGGTGAAGCCGCGCAGGGCCATGAACGTCAGGTAGCCGGGCAGGGCGAACGGCAGGATGGTCAGGAACTGGCCGGCGGACGCGACGTTGGTTTCGGTCTGGCCGAACATCAGCAGCACTGGCTTGAGGTTCCATAGCAGCAAACCAGCCACCAGCGCCATCAACCAGGCCAGCCACAGCCCGGCCTGGGTCAGGCGGGTGGCGCCTTCGATGTCGCCGGCGCCCTGGCGGATCGCGACCAGCGTGCCCACGGCAGCGATCACGCCGATGCAGAAAATCGACACGAACGAATAGCTCGCCGCCCCCAGGCCGCCGCCGGCCAGGGCCTCGGGGCTCAGGCGGGCCATCATCAGGGTGTCGGTCAACACCATCAGCATGTGGGCCAACTGTGAGGCAATCAGCGGCCCTGACAGCCGCAGAATGGCCCAGAGTTCGGTACGTGCCGGATGCTGCATGATCATCACGCTCAAAAAGTCAGGGAAGGGTGGAAGGGTTGATTCTCGGCGCCCACAGCGCATTGCACAAAGGGATAAATCCGATGGTTCGCATGATTAAAACTCATGCCTTAATGATTCTGGTAGGGTTTCGATATTGCGCCGTCGGAGTTTTCGCCATGTCTCGTCGTCTTCCTCCTCTTTACGCCTTGCGCGCGTTTGAAGCTGCGTCCCGCTACAACTCGTTCACCCGGGCGGCGGAAGAGTTGTCGATCACCCAAAGTGCGGTGAGCCGGCACATTCGTACCCTGGAAGAGCATTTCGCCTGCCGCCTGTTCCAGCGCAGCGGCCGCACCTTGCAACTCACAGAGGCGGCGCGCC
Organism: Pseudomonas sp. P7758; assembly: GCF_013386485.1. Taxonomy (NCBI): domain Bacteria; kingdom Pseudomonadati; phylum Pseudomonadota; class Gammaproteobacteria; order Pseudomonadales; family Pseudomonadaceae; genus Pseudomonas; species Pseudomonas sp. P7758. Next base: position 91,635 of record NZ_JACARS010000027.1, read on the forward strand.
TGTTGCTGCCGGGCGTGCGTGAAGGCTTTGCGGCCCTGGAGCGCGCCTGCCATACCTTGAATGCCGAGGACGACATCTTGCGCATGAAGGCGCCGTCCACCCTGACCATGCGCTGGCTGCTGGCGCGGCTCAGTCGCTTCCGGCACCTGCAGCCGGGCAATGAAGTGCAACTGACCAGCGCCTGGATGAGCGTCGATGAGGTGGATTTCAACCAGGAACCATTCGATTGCGCGGTGTTGCTGAGCAACGGGCATTTCCCGCCGGACTGGGAAGCCAGCTACCTGTTTCCGGAGTTGCTGATTCCGGTGGGCGCGCCGAACCTGTTGAGCGACGGACCCTGGGACGTTGCGCGCCTGGCCTCTGCCGAACTGCTGCACCCGACGCCGGACCGGCGTGACTGGCGCAACTGGCTGGAGCGCATGGGGCTGTCATCCCAGGTTTCGCTCAAGGGCGGGCAGGTGTTCGACACCTTGGAGTTGGGCATGATCGCCGCCGCCCGAGGGTACGGCGTGTCCATGGGCGACTTGCTGATGGTGGCCGAAGACGTGGCCCAGGGCCGCCTGAGTCTGCCATGGCCCACCGCTGTGGCCAGTGGGGAAAATTACTATCTGGTGTGGCCGAAGACCCGGCCGGGTGGCGAGCGTTTGCGACGGCTGGGTGACTTTCTCCAGGGCGAAGTGCAGGCCATGGAATTGCCCCAGGTCGAGCGCCTCGACTGAGTGGATTGCGCACCGGCCAGCAATCGTTTGCGCGATACCCCTGTGATTCGCTCAAGTATTGAGCCTGCCCGCCGAAGTAGGGTTGTTGGAACTACCGTTCTGCAACGTTTCCCCTATTAGAATTTTGCCGAGCAGCGCTATGAGATCAGGATGATCCTGGCCTCGGCCAGGAGCCTTCATGTCTCAACCTCGCGCCCGGATTGCCTCTCAACTGGGGCTTGCCCTCGCCGTGATACTGGCTGTCGTCATCAGCGGCAGCACGGTATTCGCGTTGCGTTCGCTGGATTCCGCCAACCTCGACACCCGCGAGGAGCACCTGGCCAGCGAGGCCCGCTTGCTGGCCGACCAACTCAATACCTTCCACAGCACCTTGCGCGAAAGTACCCAGCGTTTGAGCGGGCTGTTTGAAAAGCGCTTCAGCGCCGGCTTGAGTACGCGCCCTGAGCAACCGGTGACGGTGGCGGGCGTGCAGACGCCGGGCCTGTACCTGGGCGAGGAAGTGCTCAACAACAACTTCGCTGAAGTCGATGAGTTCAAGCAGATGTCCGGCGGCGTGGCGACCTTGTTCGTACGCAGCGGCGAGGACTTTATCCGCGTCAGCACCTCCCTGACCAAGCAGGATGGCAGCCGCGCCATCGGTACGGCGCTGGATCACCAGCATCCGGCCTATCAACGCTTGCTGGGCGGACAGGGCTACGTTGGCCGCGCGGTGTTGTTCGATCGCTCCTACATGACCCAGTACAGCCCGGTGCGGGACGCCAGCGGCAAAGTGATTGCGGTGCTGTTTGTCGGCTTCGACTACACCGATGCGCAGAACGCCCAGTTCGACAACCTCAAGCGTTTCCGCATCGGCCAGACCGGTTCCCTGGCGCTGCTGGACGAACAGAAGCACTGGCTGGTACCGCCCGCTGGCGTGCAGGCGCTGGATCAGTCGATTCCGGTGATGCTCGACCTGGCCGCCAAACCTGGAAAAGGCCGTTTCTGGAGCGACAAAAACGAAGACTTCTACAGCGTTGCCGTGCCGTTTGAAGGCGGCCCGTGGTCGGTGGTGGCGAGCATGCCGAAAGCCGAAATTCGCGCGGTGACCTGGTCGGTGGGGATTCGCCTGGCGATCGGCAGCTTGCTCGCGATGCTGCTGGCGGTGGGCGCGGCGGTCTGGTTGCTGCGCAGCAAGTTGCAGCCATTGGGCGACCTGGTGCGTCAGGCCGAAGCCCTGGGCGCCGGTGATTTGAGCGCACGGCTGAACGTTTCCAGCCATGACGAAATCGGCCAACTAGCCCGCAGTTTCAACCAGATGGGCGAAGCGCTGTCGACCATGGTGGCGCATATCCGCAAGGCGGCTGAAGACGTGAACAGCCGCGCCCAGGCACTGTCGGGGTTGTCCGGCGGTGCGTACGAAGGCATGGAGCAACAGTCCGGCGAGATCACCAGCATGGCCGGCGCGGTGGAAGAGTTCAGCGCCACCTCGCTGAATATTGCCGACAACATGGGCAACACCGAGCGCCTGGCCCAGGACAACGCCCAGCAAACCAGGATCGGCCGCACCTCGATGCAGGAAGCGTCGTCGTCCCTGGAACACATCGCCACCGCGCTGAACAGCACGGCCACGGTGATCAACACCCTGGGTCAGCGCTCCCAGGAAATCGGCGGGATCGTCGGAGTGATCACCGCGATTGCCGAACAGACCAACCTGCTGGCGCTCAACGCCGCCATCGAAGCGGCGCGGGCCGGTGAGCAGGGGCGCGGGTTTGCGGTGGTGGCCGATGAAGTGCGCAACCTCGCATCGCGCACTCGTCAGGCCACGGATGAGATTTCCGGGATGATCCAGAGTATCCAGCAGGAAACCGGCAACGCCATCAGCACCATGGAACAAGGCAACGTGCTGATGCAGGAAGGCCTGGCTCGCAACGCTGACGTCGCCTCTGCGCTGGCGCGGATCGACGAGCAAAGCCGCTCGGCGGGCCAGCAGTTTGCGGCCATTACCACGGCGACCCAGGAGCAGAGCAGCACGGCGACCCTGCTGAGCAGCAACTTGCAGAGCATCGCCCTGGCCAACAGCGAGCAGCGTGAAGTGGTGTCCAACCTTGCGATCACCGCCAAGGAACTGGAGACCCTGGCGGCGGGCTTGCGGCATGAGGTTGACCGGTTTCGTTGATTGACTGTTCGGGCCTCATCGCGGGCAAGCCCGCTCCCACAGTTGACCGTGTTGTTCTGGAGTACGCGGTCCACTGTGGGAGCCGGGCTTGCCCGCGATGACGGCCTACCCGACGCGTCAAACGTCGGATCGGTCGCCCAGCCCCGGGTCCACACGCTTGCCAATGTCCTTGAGTCGCGCCAGTTGATCAACCATCCCTGGCGCTTCATCCAGGCTGCTGACAAAGGTCCACAGGTAAGTCATCACCGCATACACATGGCCGGCCTTGACCGCCGGCGACAGCGCCAACTGGCTGATGGCAACCACAAACAACAGCGCCGCCAGCGTGCCGATAAACAGGAACGCTGCGGCCTCGCGGTCCGACAGCCAGATGCGCAGGCGTGACAGCACCTGGTAGTGGCGCTGCAAGGTCTGTGCGCCGACCTTTTCCACCAGGCCGATTTCCTTTTCCAGGCGGTCATTCAAGCGCTCATGCAGTTCCTGATTGCGCCGGGCAAAGCGTGGCAGCAGGGTTGTGCACAGCACCAGCGCCGTCAGGCACGCCAGGCCTATCCACGGCTCGATCACCAACAGCATCACTGCCGCACCGACGATGGAAACCAGCGCCGTCGCGATGATCGGCACGTGTTTTTCGAAGAAGTCGACAAAGTCCCGCGCCAGCACCACCCGCGCCGCCGCTCGTGAAGTGCTGTGGTTTTGCAGGCGCTGGTTGAGAATCACCGGCACCGCAAGGTCCGCGTAGATGCGGGTGAAGGTGCGTGTATCCAGCGCCCGTCGCGCCGCCCCGACCACCCAGAACGCCAGCACCACGGCGGCGTAGAACAGCGCGCTGCCGGCGTCGCCGCGGATGATCGAGTCCACCGCGAACCCCGCAAACAGTGGGTAGGCCAGCAGCAATGCGTTCTCCAGGGCCACCAGCGACAAGGTGCAGAACAACTTGCCGGGATAGGCCTTGGCGATCGCCTTGAGGGTTTGGCTGGCGGATTGTTGCCCGATCTTTTTGCTTTCTTCGATCAGAATTTGCGGTGTTACGGATGACATGGGGTGCACCAAGGGGGAGATAAACGCTAGTATTGAGCGACTGCTCAAGTATCCTTGAGCGACCGCTCAAAAAGCAAGCGCCGTCGATCTGCCGGTGCCTGAAGGAAAAGCCTCATGTCGCGTATCGACCGTAAAGACCAGATCATCGCCGCCGCCCTGGAGCTGTTTCGCAGCAAAGGGTTTGCCGATGTTTCCACCCGCGACCTGGCGGAGCATGCCGGGCTGTCCCGCAGCCACGTCTATCACTACTTCAGCGACTGGAAAGAGCTGCGCCGCGAAGCGTTCGTGCGGTTCGCCAACGAGCAACTGGACGAGGTGAGGGCGCCGCTGGTGGATCTGCCGCCATTGGAAGCCCTCGAAGGGTTCCTGCGTGACTGCCTGCCCTCCACGGCAGACGCCGGTTGGGCGCTGTGGCTGGATGCCTGGGACGAAGCCATGCATGACGAGCCATTGGCCCAGGCCTACCTGGTGATCAACGCCCAATGGCAAGCCATGCTCGCCGAGATCATCGAGCAAGGTGTGGCGGCCAAAGTGTTCCGCTGTGAGTCGCCCAAGCGCGCTGCGCGACAACTCTTTGCCGTAGCGATGGGCTATGCCGATGACTTGTTGCTCAAACCCTCCGTTAAGTCAGCTGAAGCGGTGATGGATGAGGTGATGGAAGTGGCGGGGCTGCTTCTGGCGTTGCCTAGGACGCGCTAGCAGGGCGGTACTGCAAGGCCTCCGCCAGATGATGGCGTGCGATGGCTTCCACTTGTTCCAGGTCGGCCAGGGTGCGGGCGACCTTGAGCAGGCGATGGGCCGCCCGCAACGACAGCGTCAGCCGTTCGCAGGCGCTTTCCAGCCAGCCTTCATCAGCCTTTTCCAGTTTGCAGTGCTGGCGTAGCCCCGGCAGGTCGAGAAACGCATTGGCGCAGCCCTGGCGCCGTTGTTGGCGGTCCCGGGCATCGGCGACGAGGACGGAGGCGCTGGCGGTATCATCACCGGACTGTATGCCCGGGTTCAGCGCGGTGCTTTCCCGGGCGACGGTCACGTGCAGGTCAATCCGGTCCAGCAGCGGCCCCGAGAGTTTGTTGCGATAGCGCTGAATCTGCTCCGGCGTGCAGCGACAGCGCCCACTGGGCTCGCCCACATAGCCGCAAGGGCAGGGGTTCATTGCCGCCACCAACTGAAAGCGCGCCGGGAAACGCACCCGGTCGCGAGCGCGGGAAATCACGATATGCCCGGACTCCAGCGGCTCACGCAGCACCTCCAGGACCTTGCGATCAAACTCCGGCAACTCGTCGAGAAACAACACACCGTGATGGGCCAGGGTTATTTCCCCCGGCTGCGGTTTCGAGCCGCCGCCCACCAGCGCCGGGCCGGATGCCGAATGATGCGGCTGGCGAAATGGCCGGTGTGGCCAATGGCTCAGCGGCGCCAGGCTGACCACCGATTGAATCGCCGCCACCTCCAGCGCTTCCTGTTCACTCAAGGGCGGCAACAACCCCGGCAGACGGCTGGCGAGCAAGGTCTTGCCGGTGCCCGGTGGCCCGCTGAGCAACAGGTTGTGGGCGCCCGCCGCAGCGATCAACAGCGCACGCTTGGCTGCCAGTTGGCCCTGCACTTCACTCAGGTCCGGGTAGGGTTTGTTCAAGTACATCAGGCCACTGGAAACGAAGGGCTCGATCGGCACGTGACCGTTCAGGTGCGCCACCACTTGCAGCAGGTGATCCACGGCAATCACCTTCAACCCCGAAGCCAGGCAGGCTTCCTCGGCATTGGCCCGCGGCACGATCAAGGTGCGCCCGACCTTGCGCGCCGCCAGGGCTGCGGGCAACACACCTTTCACCGGCCGCACCTCACCGGACAGCGCCAGCTCGCCCAGGCATTCCACGTTATCGAGGGTCACCGCCGGTACCTGCACGCTGGCGGCGAGAATCCCCAGGGCAATCGCCAAATCAAAACGCCCGCCGTCCTTGGGGAGGTCGGCGGGTGCGAGATTGAGGGTGATGCGGCGGGACGGGTATTGCAGCGCAGAATTGAGAATGGCGCTGCGCACGCGGTCTTTGCTTTCCTTGACGGCGGTTTCCGGCAGGCCCACCAGCGTCAGCGACGGCAAGCCGTTGGCCATGTGCACCTCGACAGTGACGGCGGGCGCTTCGACGCCTATCTGGGCGCGGCTGTGGACGATGGCGAGGGACATGCTGGTTCCTTGAAATGAGTGGCCGCTTCCTGCGGTTTTTCAAGGGTAGTCGAGTGATGGCGGCGCGCGGCGGCGAGGTTTTACAGAACGTATCGCGCTAACGGTTCGACGGCGGCACACACAGAAACTCCTTCGCCAACGTCAACCACGCCTGCGCCGCAAACGACAACTTGCACTGCCGACGCCACGCCAGCATCAGTCGCCAGTTCAGGGCCGGCGACTGTATTTCCGCGATGCTGAACTGGCTCGCATCAAGGGTTTCGCAGAATGCCCGGGGCAGCAGGGTGATGCCCACGCCCAGTCGTACCAGGGAGGCAATAAAGTCCCATTGGCTGCTGCGGCCACTGATCCGCGGCTCAAAACCGGCTTGTGCACAGGCATCAAGTACGAATTGGTTCAGGGTGAAGGTGTCATCGTAAAAGATGAATTCGCAGGCTTGCAGTTCGCTCAGCTCCACCGAGCTGCGGCCTTGCCAGGGCGAGTCATGGGGCGCGAGCAGGCACAGTGGCGATTCGAACAAGGGCATGGATTCGAATTCGGACCAGATGTCCGCCACGCGCGGCGAGTCCAGGATGGTGCCGAACTCCAGCGTGCCCTGGCGCAGATCCTGGATGGTGATATTGCCGCCGCTTTCAAACAGTTTCAGTTCGATCTTCGGGTAACGGGCGTGATACTCCGCAAAGATCGGCGCCAGTGCGAGGTGGGTAGAGGGCGAAAGCCCCATGCGCAGGGCGCCGCGCCCGACATGCTGCAAGTCTTGCAGCTCTACCGTCATTTCATCGTGCAGCGCGATCATTTCCTTGGCGCGCTTGAGCACAATTTCCCCGGCGTCCGTCAGGGTGAAGCGTTTTCCCATGCGGTCGAGCAGCTTCAGGCCAAGGCTCGACTCCAATTGCTGCACCATCTTGCTGACTGTTGGCTGGGTCAGGTGCAGCTTCACAGCGGCTTTGGTAAAGCTCTGCTGGTCGACGACTTCTACGAAATAACGGAGCGCCCGAATGTCCATCTTGCATTCCAATTTTGCATGGTTTTCATAATATTAATTCATTATATCTTTAAAAAATGGCTGGATAAGATTTGTTACATCTGTTCCCAGCCAGCGCTTCCATGACGCCTTAAGGGCCTTGCCAGACGCTTCCATGGCCAGATTTCTCGCAGTGTATGAATCAAAGGCAACGCTATTTCTGGAGAGCAACTGTGCTTAACAAAACGCGTCATTCTTTTTCCGGTTCTGATGAGATGTCTCAGGGAGCGCGCTTCGTTAAGGAGTTGCTGGCGCAGGCGCAGATCGAGGTCAACGGGCCATCGGCTGCCGATATGCAACTGCACCACAGTGCCACATTTGATCTCGCCCTGGCCAAGGGCAATCTGGGCCTTGGCGAGGACTACATGGATGGCGGCTGGGACGCCGAGGCACTGGATGAGTTTTTTTACCGCCTCATGCGCTCCGGCGTGATCGACCAGGCCAACCCGGCCACCTTGTTGTTTCACGCGTTCAGCTCCCGCTGGCTGAACCTGCAAAACAAGAAACGCGCCTGGCAAGTCGGCGAAGCACATTACGACCTCGGCAATGACTTCTACGCACGCATGCTCGACTCGCGCATGACCTACACCTGTGGCTACTGGAAAGATGCCACCACCCTGGAGCAGGCGCAGTTCGCCAAGCTGGACCTGATCTGTAAAAAACTGGGGCTCAAGCCGGGCATGCGCGTGCTGGATATCGGCTGTGGCTGGGGCAGTTTCATGAGCCATGCGGCCGAGCACTATGGGGTCGAGTGTGTCGGCGTGACCATCTCCAAGGAGCAGGCGGAGTGGGGGCGGGCCAAGTATTCACATCTGCCGATCGAGTTTCGTCTGCAGGACTATCGGGATATCGACGAGCAGTTCGACCATATCGCCAGTGTCGGCATGTTCGAGCATGTGGGGCGCAAGAACCATCGTGCGTATATGGAGGTCGCCAACCGCTGCCTGAAAGACGATGGGTTGTTCCTGCTACACACTATCGGCAAGAACCAACGCAACAGCACGCCGGATCCGTGGATCGACAAATACATCTTTCCCAACGGTGATTTGCCCTCGATCGGGCAGATCGGCGACGCCATGGACGGGTTATTTGTTGCCGAGGATTTGCACAACTTTGGCGCCGACTACGACAAGACGCTGATGGCCTGGTGCGAAAACTTCGAACTGGCGTGGCCGGATTTCGCAGACACCTTTGGCCAGCGCTTCTACCGGATGTGGCGCTATTACCTGCTGTCGTGTGCAGGGGCGTTTCGCGCGCGGGATATCCAGCTGTGGCAGTGGGTATTGTCGAAGAAGGGGGTTGTCGGCGGGTATCAGCGGGTGAGCTGAGGGTTGCAACGGTTTAACGGGGACAGGTGAAACCTGCCCCGGTTGGGCCGGCTTATTCGGCGGCAGGCGTCAATCGCGCTTCCAGCTCCGCCACCTTGGCCTCAAGGCTTTCCAACCGCGCCCGAGTGCGCGCCAGCACCACCATCTGGCTATCAAACTCTTCCCGGCTTACCAGGTCCAGCTTGCTGAAACCGCTTTGCAGCAGCGCCTTGAACTGGCTTTCAATTTCATTGCGTGGCAGCGGCGTGTCGCTGCTGAACAGGCGGGAGGCGTGGCCGCTCAGGGCGTCGAGGAGGTCTTTGGGCGCGAGCATGGGAAATAGTCCGGAAAATCTGTTGGCCGGCAGTGTATCACGCAGCGTCTATAGTCTTTTCCAGCCCCTGCGGCGCACGCTTTTCGCGCATGAGGACGGGCGGTCGCGCACCGTTTTCGTGCGTATCTTCGCTGTCGTGGCGCCCGGTAGGTGGGCACAGGCGAACAAAGGACTGATTTCAGTGATTTTTACGGAGCTGGCAAGCTTTCTGCTTAGACGATCATGACCCATGCACTGATGCAGTCGCTGTGACGATGCAGTGCGCCGACGGACCAGCGGTACATGTTTCGTCACCAGTGGTTAGCGAGCGTCGCAATGGCAAATGCCAGGGCGACGAAGCGTTACAAAGCCAGGCACTGCGCTTAGACTTGAGACGGGTTTGTTTTCCTGGGGCAAGTCCACCAATTCGGGAGAGAGTTTTCATGAAGCTAGTCACTGCCATCATCAAGCCGTTCAAGTTGGACGATGTACGCGAGTCACTGTCCGAGATCGGCGTGCAGGGCATTACCGTTACTGAGGTCAAAGGCTTCGGTCGGCAGAAGGGTCACACCGAGCTGTATCGCGGCGCGGAATACGTGGTCGATTTCCTGCCAAAGGTGAAGATTGATGTCGCCATTGACGACAAGGATCTTGACCGGGTTATCGAGGCGATAACCAAGGCCGCCAACACCGGCAAGATCGGTGACGGCAAGATCTTCGTGGTCAATCTGGAACAGGCTATTCGCATCCGTACCGGCGAAACCGATACCGACGCAATCTAAGCCGCCAAACCCCAACGCCCCAGGAGAAAACAATATGACTCTGCGTAAATTCGCAGGGCTAGGAGCCCTGTTGTCCCTCGTAATGCCGGCCCTGGCCATGGCGGCGGACCCAGTACCTGCTCCAGTCCTCAATTCCGGCGACACCGCGTGGATGCTCACGTCCACCGCGCTGGTGCTGTTCATGACCATTCCAGGCCTCGCGCTGTTCTACGGCGGCATGGTTCGCTCCAAAAACATTCTTTCCGTGATGATGCAGTGCTTCGCCATCACCGGCCTGATCACCATCCTGTGGTTCGTGTACGGCTACAGCATGGCGTTCGACACCACCGGTATGGAAGCAGGCGTCGTCAACCTCAACTCGTTTGTGGGTGGCTTGTCCAAACTGTTCCTCTCGGGTGTGACCCCGGCCAGCATCACCGGCCCGGCGGCGTTGTTCCCTGAGGCCGTGTTCGTGACCTTCCAGATGACCTTCGCGATTATCACCCCGGCGCTGATCGTCGGTGCATTCGCCGAGCGGATGAAGTTCTCCGCGATGCTGATCTTCATGGGCGTCTGGTTCACCCTGGTCTACGCACCGATTGCCCACATGGTGTGGGGCGGTCCGGGTTCGTTGCTGGGCGACTGGGGCGTGCTCGACTTCGCAGGCGGCACCGTGGTGCACATCAACGCCGGTGTGGCCGGCCTGGTAGCGTGCCTGGTACTCGGCAAGCGTAAAGGCTTCCCAACCACCCCAATGGCCCCGCACAACCTCGGTTACACCCTGGTGGGCGCGGCCATGCTGTGGGTCGGCTGGTTCGGCTTCAACGCCGGCTCCGCTGCTGCGGCCAACGGCACTGCCGGCATGGCGATGCTGGTGACCCAGATCGCTACCGCTGCTGCGGCCCTGGGCTGGATGTTCGCCGAGTGGGTCACCCACGGCAAGCCGAGCGCACTGGGCATCGCCTCGGGTGTGGTTGCGGGCCTGGTGGCAATCACCCCAGCCGCTGGCACCGTGGGCCCGATGGGCGCCCTGGTAATCGGCCTGGCTGCCGGTGTGGTGTGCTTCTTCTGCGCCACTACCCTGAAACGCAAACTGGGCTACGACGACTCCCTGGACGCCTTCGGCGTGCACGGTATCGGCGGTATCCTCGGCGCGATCCTGACCGGCGTGTTCGCCGCACCGTCGATGGGTGGCTTCAACGCCGCTACTACCGACATTGCCGCACAGGTCTGGGTTCAGGCCAAAGGCGTCGGCTTCACCGTCATCTACACCGCTATCGTGACGTACATCATCCTCAAGGTGCTGGACGTGGTGATGGGCCTGCGGGTGACCGAAGAAGAAGAGGCGGTTGGCCTCGATCTGGCGCAACACAACGAGCGCGGCTACAACTTGTAAGTACGCGAAAAAAAGATGCCCGGCTTGCCGGGCATTTTTTTGCCTTGGGTTTGTCTGTGGCTAAAGGTGTATGGGTTTTTTTGCGACTTTGTGATGGGATCCGCACTGCACTTTTCAGTGTGCGAATGTCTTACAGGCATGTAGGCGTATTCGGCACTTTGTTTTTTCCCTGAGCGCGCTAGAATGCGCGCCGATAGGCGGAGAACTGTATGTGGCAACAGACCCTGATAACCCTGCGGGCCAAGCCCCGGGGCTTTCATCTGGTGACGGACGAGTTGCTCGCCGGCCTGCCTGAGTTGAAGGCCTGTCGGGTGGGACTGTTGCATTTGTGGCTGCAGCACACCTCGGCCTCGTTGACGGTCAACGAGAATGCCGACCCGGCGGTTCGCCGTGACTTCGAGCGTTTTTTCAATGCGCTGGTGCCGCAAGGCACGGCGGGATATGAACACAACGACGAGGGGCCGGATGATCTGCCGGCGCACTTCAAGGCCAGTCTGCTGGGCTGTCAGCTGAGTTTGCCGGTAAGGGCCGGCCGCTTGGCGATGGGGACCTGGCAAGGTGTTTATCTGGGCGAGCACCGTGATCATGGCGGTGCTCGTAAAGTCCTCGCCACCTTGCACGGTGATGGGGCATAAGCCACTGGTTAACCGGTGGATGTTGATTTTTTTCCGGCGGCCGTCGACAGGCGGCGAAGCTGGGCTATAACTAATCTGCTTTTCGCAAGTCATGAGGTAGAACATGAGCGACGATGATCTGGAAAACGACGACCTCGAAGTAGGCGACGACGACGAAACCGAAGAAGGTCTTGAGGCGGCTGCCGAAGACGTGGCTGACGACGACGGTGGCGACGATGCACCGGTCCCGGCAGCCAAGGGCAAGGCCAAGGCTGCAGTGTCGGTTGACGAGTTGCCGAGCGTAGAAGCCAAGAACAAAGAGCGCGATGCGCTGGCCCGGGCGATGGAAGAATTCCTCGCCAAAGGCGGCAAAGTGCAGGAAGTCGAGGCTAACGTGGTGGCAGATCCACCGAAGAAGCCGGATAACAAGTACGGCAGCCGGCCTATCTAAGGCCTGCTGTTTGCTTGCTGAAAAAGCCCGCCGTCGCTGCGGGCTTTTTCATGGGCGCTACAAAATGGTCAGGGCCAACACCCATCCAAGGATGAAGAGCGTGTGTGGCGAGGGAGCAAGCTCCCGTTGGGGCGCGAAGCGGCCCCTGGTTGGGTCGCGCGGTCTTTCAGAAAGGCCGTCGTGGCTGGTTCAGGGGCCGCTTCGCAGCCCAG
>NZ_JACARS010000253.1:0-381 GCF_013386485.1 Pseudomonas sp. P7758
CGCCAACATCGTCTCGGCCCGGGCAGAAATGACCACCCAGGGCACCGACATTGTCACCATCAGCGACAAGCTGTACGACATCCAGCTGCAACGCCGCGACGCCGAAAGCGCCCAGGCCCGCAGCCTGCAACTGATCAGCACATTGCTGGCCTTGCTGGTGGGCATCGTGGCGGCCGTGATCATCACCCGCCAGATCACCCGCCCACTGCGCGAGACCCTCGCCGTGGTGGAGCGCATCGCTTCCGGCGACCTGAGCCACAACATCCAGGTGACCCGCCGCGACGAACTCGGCGTGTTGCAACAGGGCATCCAGCGCATGGGCACTACCCTGCGTGAACTGATCAGCGGCATCCGTGACGGCGTGACCCAGATCGCCAGCGC
>NZ_JACARS010000254.1:0-628 GCF_013386485.1 Pseudomonas sp. P7758
GCACCGAGGCAAAAACTCAATTGCCGATTGATGTTCCACAAGGCGCTGGCATGCCCCATGCGCTCGGCCGGAATGTCGAGAAAGGCCAGGGTTTGCGCGGTGCTGCTGCACAGGCTGCCACCCAGGCCCATCAGGAGGTAGGCGAGCACCACGACAACCGGGTGCGGCTCGATCAGCAACAGGATGCCGAGGGCTTGCAGCAGCATGCCCGCCAGCAGCAGCGGCCTCGGCCCGCAGCGATTGAACAGTTTTTTGCTCAAGGCAATCGCCAGCCCCGAGGCCAGCGCCCACGGCAGCATCAGCGCGCCGATGAGGCTGGCGGTAAAGCCAAGACCGTGCAGATAAAGAATCGCCACCAGGCTGGTGCCGATAAACACCCCCGGGATGAACAGGTAAACCAGCATCGCGACCCGCAGCATCGGGCGGCGAGCCTGGCCCAATACGTGACCGAACTCCAGCGCCGGGCGTGTGGACGCGGGCGTGTCTGCCACCAGCCAGCGCAAGGTCAGCATCACGGTGATCAGCGCCAGCGGCAGGTTGGCGAAAAAGATCCAGCGCCACGACACGCTGTCCACCACCAGGCCGCCCAATGCTGGCGACAACGCCGGAATCAGCAGCGCCACCAGCA
>NZ_JACARS010000255.1:0-1493 GCF_013386485.1 Pseudomonas sp. P7758
GGCAAGCCAGCTCCCACAGCATTCAGCTGTCGCACTGAACATCGCGGCCCATTTGAAAAAAATGGAAATCCTTGATTCCCGTCTATCCTCAAACCCAGCACTGCGACACCAAACCACACCGCCCCTTTTTACTTATCCTCCCCGATCAGGCTAAATACCCACCTGATCGTTTAACCCTACGGATTGTCCGCCATGGCCCGTCAACGCTTTGCAATTGCCTGGATCGCCTGCTTTGCAGTGCTGTTCAATGCGTTTGCCATGCCGATGGCGGGTGCGATGCAGCAGGCGGATGACCCGGTCAAGCAACTGCTTTGGGGCGGTTTCTGCTCCTCCAATGCCAACAAGCTGACGGCCATTGCCCTGGGCAAGCTGGAGATTCCGGCGCCGCAGCAGGACGATCACTCCACCATGCAGCATTGCTGGTGCTGCTCGGGCTCGGCGCCATTAGTGGCGCTGCCGGGGCATTCACCAACACTGTATTTCGCAAGATTCGACGCGGTGCAAGACCTGCCGCCGCCGTCATTGCAATCCCCCACCCCGCGCCAGCAATGGCCGAGCCTTAACCCCCGCGCCTCTCCAACGGTCTGATTTCTTCGCAAGTGAACTGCGTTTAGAACCGTTCTGGAGAACTGCCATGCTCAAATCTTCCCTGCTTCTGGCTGCGTTGTTGCTGCCGGTGTGTGCTGCTGCCAATGCCGAAGACTTCAAGGTCGGCGAACTGGTGGTCAGCGAACCCTGGTCTCAGGAACTGCCGCCCAATGCGCCGACCGTCGCGGCGTATTTCGTGATTCATAACCAGGGCGAGCATGCGGATCGCTTGCTCAGCGTCGACACGCCCGTGGCCGCCAAGGCCGAACTGCATGAGCATGTGATGCAGGGCGATCTGATGAAGATGCAGCAAGTGACCAGCGTCGCGGTGCCGGCCAAAGGTGACCTGACGTTCGCGCCCATGGCCTACCACGTGATGCTGCTGGACCTGAAGGACCGCAGCATTTTGCGCGACGGCCAGCATTTTCCGCTGACCCTGAACTTTGAAAAGGCCGGGCCAGTGAAGGTGGAAGTGTCAGTGCAGAAGCAGCCGCCCATGGCCGGCCACGAACACATGCACGCCCAATAGATAAACCTTGATGGGCGCCCCACGCGCCAGGTTGTCCCCGCACCGCCGTAAGCCTGTAGGCCTTATGCGCGGCAGCTGGATCAGCCTGTTCGCCATGCTGATGATCTTTATCGGTCCGCTGATTTCCCAAGCGATGCCGATGGATCATCACGCCGGCATGTCGATGGAAATGTCCATGGACGCGCCGAGCTGCCATGGCGCCGCCAAGCCTGCGACCGATCACCACAAAGCACCCGACGAACACCACGTGCTCTGGGAAAAGTGCGGCTATTGCAGCCTGCTCTTCAGTTGCCCGGCGCTGCCTGGCAGCGTGTCGTTTGTCACCCTCGGCAGCCCGCCGCCCGCCAACGCCCTGACCCCCGCCCCACGCCTGGGC
>NZ_JACARS010000256.1:0-370 GCF_013386485.1 Pseudomonas sp. P7758
GATCACATAGGCGAGGTTCTGGCTGTCGACGGTTACCGAAGGCTCATGCTCGCCGTAGCCATCGAACCGCTCGGGCAGTGCGTCCAGCAGCAGGCAGTCCACGGCCACGTCGGCGAAGTACGGCTGTACGCTGGTTTCGGTCAACAGCAAGGCGATGCCGCTGTCCTCGACCATGTACATCAAACGATCCTGTGGATAAGCCGGGTCCAGCGGTACATAGGCACCACCGGCCTTGAGGATCGCCAGTAGCCCGACGACCATCTGCACGCTGCGCGGCATGCACAGCCCCACCAACACGTCCGGGCCTACACCCCGCTCGATCAACGCATGAGCCAGGCGATTGGCGCGCAGGTTGAGCTGGGCATAGGTC